>DATGLJ010000244.1:0-2789 GCA_035294185.1 Occallatibacter sp.
CTCGGCTTCGAGCCGCCGCGCATGCTGCGCCGCGTCTGGCCTGTGGGCGAGCTGGTTGGCCAGGTGCGTTCGCTCATCGAGCAGGAGTACGCCGACATCTGGGTCGAGGGCGAAATCTCCAACTGCCGCCCCGCGCCCTCGGGCCATGTCTACTTCACCCTCAGGGATGCCGATGCGCAGCTGCCCGTGGTGCTCTTCCGGCGGCAGGCCATGCTGCTGCGCTTCCGGCCGGAAGACGGCCTGCGGGTGCTCGCCCGCGGGCGGGTCAGCGTCTACGAGCAGCGCGGACAGATGCAGCTCGTGGCCGAAGCCATGGAGCCGGTCGGCGCTGGCTCGCTGCAACTGGCGTTCGAGCAGTTGAAAGAACGCCTCAAGGCCGAGGGTCTCTTCGATACAGCGCGCAAGCGCCCCCTGCCGGCATTTCCCCGCTGCGTAGGCATCGTCACCTCGCCCACCGGCGCGGTGATTCGCGATTTTCTGAATATCGTCAATCGCCGCCACTCCGGCCTCGGCGTTCTGCTCTATCCGGTAAGCGTACAGGGCGAAGCCGCGCCTTTGGAGATCGAAACGGCTATCGCCGACCTGAACGCGGCGCGCGGCCTTGTCGACCTGATCGTGCTTGCCCGCGGAGGCGGTTCGCTCGAAGATCTGGCCGCATTCAACAGCGAGCGCGTGGCCCGGGCGATTGCAGCGAGCGAACTTCCCGTAGTCTCCGCGGTGGGGCATGAGACCGACTTCACCATCGCCGACTTCGCCGCCGACCTGCGCGCGCCCACGCCCTCGGCCGCAGCCGAGCTCGTAACCGAGGCGCAGCACAAGATAGCCGAGCGCGTGGCAGAACTGGCGCGCCGTCTCGACCGCGCCGTGCGCTTTCAACTCCTGCAGAAGCGGCAGCAGTTCGGCCGCGTCCCCTTGAGCCGCGCCGAAGGCCGCATGACGGCCATCATGCGCAGGCCGGCGCAGCGGCTCGACGAGCTGGCCTTCCGCGCCGAAGCGGCGATGCGCGCCTTTCTCCGCGCGCGCAGCAACCGCGCCAGCGACCTGGCGGCAGCCCTGCTTCGCTTCGATCCGCGCCGCCATCTCGCGCATTCACGAACGCATCTCGGCGAACTGCGCGCCCGCATGGACCGCGCCATGGAGCGCACAACCGGGGTCTGGCGTTCACGGCTGGCCGCCGCCGATGCGCGCCTCCGCGCGCTCTCGCCGCTCGCCGTGCTCGATAGGGGCTATGCGCTGGTGATCGGCGAACATGGCGGCGTGGTGCGTTCGGCCGCGCAACTGGCCAAAGGCGACCGCGTCACCACGCGGCTGGCGCAGGGGGCCTTCACCAGCCGCGTGGAAGCCACCGGGAACAGCGCAGCAGAATTGCATCAAGCCGAACGCAAACCGAAATCCTGAGACTATGACGACAGAAAAATCAAGAAAACTATTTGGCACCGACGGCATTCGCGCCGTCGCCGGCGAACCGCCTCTCGACGCAAAGACCATCTATGCAGCTGGCCTGGCCCTGGCTCACTCGCTGCGAAAAACCGCTGCTAAAAACGCCCCCATGCCGAAGGTCATCCTCGGCCGCGATACCCGCGAGTCAAGCGGCTGGATCGCCGCCACGCTTGCCGCCGGCCTGCGCGAGGCCGGCGCACGGGTGGAAAGCGCCGGCGTCATCACTACGCCGGCTGTGGCCTTTCTGGCGCGCACTCACGGATTTCATGCCGGCGTCGTCATCTCCGCATCGCACAATCCCTGGCGGGACAATGGCATCAAGCTCTTCGGCGGCGACGGATTCAAGCTGCCCGACGCCGTGGAACTGGCCATTGAAGAAGAGATATTCGTTCATCTCGGGCAAATTACGGCGCCCGATCCGGACAAGCTGCCGCGCGTCGAGGACAATCGCGCCCTCGCCCGCGATTACATTCAGTTCCTCATCGACGCCGTGCCTGGCCTGTCGCTGGCCGGCCTGCGCATTGTGGCCGACTGCGCCAATGGCGCTGCGGCAGCCATTGCGCCTGAACTGGTGCGCAGGCTTGAGAGCGAGGCCGGACAGATCCTGCTCACCCATGTCGAGCCGGACGGCCGCAACATCAACCTCGCCTGCGGCGCGCTGCATCCGGAGGTCGTGGCCGCCGAGGTGGCGGCGCGCGGCGCCAGCCTCGGCGTCACCTTTGACGGCGATGCGGACCGCTGCATGCTGGCCGGAGCCCGCAACAACATAATTAACGGCGACGCCATTCTTTTAATGGCGGCGCGCGACCTCAAAGCCCGCGGCATGCTGACCAACGACGTTGTCGTAGCTACCACCATGTCCAACATGGGCCTCGAGGCTGCGCTCAGGCGCAGCGGCATCCGCATGCTGCGCGCCCCGGTCGGCGACCGCTATGTTCTCGAAGAAATGCAGAAGAACCAGGCCGCGCTGGGCGGCGAACAGTCCGGCCATATTCTCTTCCCTCATCTGGCCACCACCGGCGACGGCCTGCTGACCGCGCTCGTGGTTCTCGACCTGATTGCGCGAAGCGGCAAAACCGTCGAAGAGCTTGCCGCCGATCTCCAGGTCTTCCCGCAGGTTATTGTGAACGTAAAAGTGCGGGAGAAGAAGCCGCTTGCCGATATTCCCTCGGTCGCCGCAGCCATCGGGGCGGCCGAGGAGGAGCTTAAGGACTCCGGGCGCGTCGTGATCCGCTACTCCGGCACCGAACCGCTGGCCCGCGTAATGATCGAGGCCGAAAACGAGGAGGCGATGCGGCGGCACGCCGAAGCAATTGCGCAGGCGATCCGGGCAGAACTGGGAATGTAAG
>DATGLJ010000245.1:0-11567 GCA_035294185.1 Occallatibacter sp.
CCTGGGCCCTGCAGCCGGCGGTGGTTGCAACGATGACAAGCGCAGCCAACAGACGAAAATGCGGCAAAATGGTTTTCCTCTCAGGCAAGGATACTCCAGCAAGCATCATTGCGCACTGCGGCCTGCCGTTCCATAGCCGGCGGCGCTTCCGCGCTCCCGCGCCTGTGCGCGCCGGACCCCCCTCTGAATGGACGCGGCGAAGCGGGAAAGGGAATCGTCAGTAGATGGGCGGCAGCGTGGGGTCGCGGAAGATCGAATTGGACCGGCGAATGTCGCCGACATTGCCGAAGTTGGCCAGCGTGAAGCTATACAGCCACTGCGTCTCGTCGCGGCTGGTTGTACCCACCGAGCCCAGCTCGAAGCGCCGATAGCCCAGCGTCAGCCCGCAGCAGTCCCAGTTATAGACGGCCTGTACTCCGGC
Source organism: Occallatibacter sp. (assembly GCA_035294185.1). Lineage (GTDB taxonomy): Bacteria > Acidobacteriota > Terriglobia > Terriglobales > Acidobacteriaceae > Telmatobacter. The sequence continues at coordinate 422 of DATGLJ010000245.1, forward strand.
GTACTGAACGATATGCTCGGCGAAATCGTAGCCGCCATTTACGGCAATGTCGAAGCCGGCTCGGGTCGGCTTGCCGAATTCGACAAACGGAGTGACGATCTGGCTTGTGAGAGTCCGGTTTGCGGAGTTCGAGATCTCATCGGGAGCATTGATGAGCGCATAGCCCAGGCCCGCCGTGGTGTGGCCGAAGCCGTAGCCGGCAAACAGATTGTCGGCGTTCATCCGGGAGCGCTTGGGGTCGTACTCGAAATCCCACTCGATGCGCATGTTGTCGATGGCTTCAAACCGCGCCCGGGAAACAATCGGCGAAAGATTGCGCGGCCCGGTCAGGAAGGTGATGGCGGATTCTCTGAGCGTGCTCTCGAAGACATTGCGCCGGCCTTTGATCACCGCGCCGCCGAAATACGGGTCGAGGAACGCCTGTTCGGCAATCTGCCAGCTTGCCCACTGACGCGGAGCGGCGGGGCAGCCGCTGCTGTCTTCGCTTTCGCTCTCGCTGCCGGCGTCGCTGCCGGCGCTGGCGCTGCAGGACTGCGCATCCCGCTGCCGCATATAGAAGCGCTGCGTCAGCGAATAATCCACCTCATCGGTATTCGTGACGATGTCTGTGGTGTCGAACAGCAGCACGTTGCGCGCCTGCGGGCCGATGCCGCCCACGTAGCGGTAGGTGATCTCCGGCTCGATCACGTGGCGCAGCTCGCGATGCCAGGGCAGATCGAAGTCCCGCTCGAGCGCGGGCGGCCGCAGGTCGAAGCTCGCCTCGCCGGCAACGCGATTCAGCGGATCGTGGCTGATGGTGGGGATATCTCCGGTGTGCGGCGTCAGGTCGGGAATCTGGCTGATAGAGTATGCCGTGTCGCGCAATGCGCCCTCGGCTGTAAAGCTCCAGCCGCCGGCGGCGAAGGGCAGCGTGAGATGCGGGAAGAAGTCGGCGCGGCCCACATTGCGAGCGTGGAAATCCGGCTCCGAGCGGCTCAGGTAAGCGAGAGACGAATCGAGGCCCCAGTAAGCGCGTGAATCGCCAAGCGGCCGGTCGAGAATTTCAAAACGAAGGTTGGGCAGGTGCAGAATGCGCACCTCGTCGCCGTTCGTCGTACCGGCGAAGGTTTCGAAGCGGTCGAGCGCGACGGAGGGCACAAAGCCGTTGTGCTCGCGGGTGGCGGCGACGTCGCTCGATACCTGAGAGCTGGTGGCCTGCGAGTAGTTGTCGTTGAAAACCAGCCGGTACACGTAGCTGGAAAGGTATTCTGCCGTGCCGCCGATGCGCGTGTACGGTGAAAAATTCTTGCGCCCCTCGGCGACGACATCCACGCCGCCCTGGTTGACGAGCTGCGTCCCGGTCGACGTGGTTTCCTCGATGCCGCGGTCGAGCAGCGCATTGCCGCGGGCGATGAGGTGATCGAGGCCCGGGCCTTTGTAGCGGAAATCGCCGTTGGGCGCCCAGCCGCGCCTGCTGAAGTATTCCGAGCCCAGCACCATATCCATGCTGCGGTTGATGGCCCAGTACACCTGCTCGCCTACCGTGTATCCGCGGATCGACGAACCGTTGCTGACAACCGGAATCAGCAAGCCGCTCTCGCGGTCGCCCTCAGCAACGGCGTGGCGCAGATAGGGAAGGTAGAAAATGGGGATGCCGAGAAATTCGAAGATGGAGTTCGACGTGGAGGCGCGCCTGTTTTCGAGCGCGATTGTGCGGGCGATGATGCGCCAGTCCGGATGCGGCAGGCGGCAGTTGGTGATCGAGCCGTCGACGAGCCTGTAATCGCCTTCGCCGTTCTCAATCGCCACGCGCGCGGTGAAGATCAGGGGATTGGTGGTCGAATAAACAACCGTATGGCCGGCGGTGCGCACGCCCTGCGATCCGGTTACGTTGTAAAAGCGCGCCGTGTGCGCATCGAGCCGCATCTCGCCGCTGGTGGCGTTGATGAGCACGTCGTTGGGTCCGCCGGCCACCTGCAGGTGGCCATCGGCCTTCAGTTCCGTGGTCGCGCGGTTGTAGGTTACCTTGTCTGCGCGCAGCACGTAGTCGCGATAGTGAAACGTCACGCTGCCGGTAAGGGTAAGAATGTCTCCGGCCCACACCTGCCGGTCGGCCGTCCACTCCACGGGAACGCCCGTGGCCGGAGCCGGCTCAGGTTCGGCGATGGGCATGATTTCCTGGCCGGGATCGTCGGGCAGCGAAGAGTCGGAGTGCGGCAGCGCGCCGATGGTGTCTGCGGAGGCGTCGATGGCGGCCGGCTGCTCAGGTGCCATGTTCGTCAACGTCTGCCCATCAACACGCAGGTGACACAGCGTGAGCAGCGTGATAAACACTAAAATACGAGGACGCATCCCAGGCCTTGTCGGTGCAGGGTCAGAATAGCAAAACCGGCCTGGCTCAGGATTGTGCTCCGCGCCGCTCTGGCACAACCAAAACACGGCTTCCGGCTCGCGCAGTTGCTCCGGCCTGCGCAGGCGATGGCGTTTTTCTCCGCGATTCTCCTTCCCTTCATGCAGCAGGCAACGGTTGCCGCGGCGTATCGCGCCCGGCAGCGCGCAGCCTGACGGAATGAACACAGGCAGGCGCAGCCTGCCGCAAAAAAGAATCCCGCGAACGGAATCGAGGAGCAGTGAGTACATCGCCGCAAATTTCCCCAGCATGGAAACAGGAAGTGAATCGCCTGCTTGCCGAGCATCGCGGCCGCAAGAGCGCGCCGGCATCCGGGCCTCGCCTGCCGTCGGAAGCGCCGTCGGGCGTCAGCCAGCGCGCGCTGCAGGCCGCCGCGCGCGTGGCCGCGCGCTACGCCAACGCGCCCAGCTACAGCGAAGTGCTGGCCGCCGAAGCTCGCGCCGCGCTGCGCGCCGCAGAGGCCGCTTCCCGCGCGGCTCTCGATGCGCAGGCCGCCGCGCAGTCGCTGCTGGCGGGCATTGAAGCGGCGCAGGCCGTCGAGCCCGCCTCGGTCTCTGCCCCGCAGCGCAGATCCGAACCCGCCGAGAGCGTAGCCGGCGCCGAATCCGCGCCGGCGCGGAGCCAGATGCCGGCAGACCCATGCGTCGAAATGGAAGAGCAGGTGCTGACCATCGAGCCCATCGACCCCGTTTCCATCCGCTGGGATCCCGAACTGCCTGCGCGCCCAGCCGATCCGCCGCCGATGTACGCCAGCCGCGGCGGCGATCTGTTCGAAGCAGAATGGTGGAAGCTCGCACCGGCCGATCGCCCGCGCCGGAAGGCTCCGCATCAGCCGGCCCACGAGCGAATTGAGACGCCAATCGAAGAGCCGGTCGAGATTGAGGTAGTCGAGCCGGCACAGCCCATTCCGGCCAATCTGATCGAGTTTCCGCGCGAGCTGGTGGCCGCACGCAGGGCGCGTCCGCGTCTGGCCGAAGCCCCCTGCGCGGCTGCCGGAGCGGGCGCGCAGCTGAGCATTTTCGAGGTCGATCCCGCCGAAATTCTGTCCGCGGAGATTCTGCCTGCAGAGGCTTCGTCCGGCGATTGGAAGGCCAATTCATCGACGGAGCAGATTCCGTCGGCCTCCTTGCCGGCAGCGGCCGCCTGGACCGCTCCCGCATGGTCGGGCATGGAACTGGAAGCGCAGCCGCGGCAGGAAGCCTGCGAGCCGTCCGAAGAGCCTGCGCCCGGTCTCGAAGCTGCTCCGCCGCTCGCGCCGGCCCCGGCGTCGCTCCGGCTGATGGCGTCGATTGTGGACGGCGCGCTGATTGCAGGATCGCTTATCGGAGCGGCGCTGACGGCCGCCACGCACATGACCTCGATGCCCTCGGTGCGCGCCGCAGAGATCGGCGCGGCCGCCGGGCTGCTGATTGCCGCGGCGTTCTATTACGCGCTGTTCTTCACGCTGGCGCGCGCCACGCCGGGAATGCTGTACGCGCAACTGCGCCTGAGCACCTTCGACGGCCGCATGCCGGCGCGCGCGCAGCGCTGGACGCGGCTGGCGGCGATGCTGGTTTCCGTGCTGCCGGTGGGCCTGGGCGTCGTGTGGTCCATCTTTGATGAGGATCAGCTCTGCTGGCACGATCGGCTGTCGCGGACCTATGTGTGCAGGCGGTAGAAGCAGTGATTGCTGGCCTCTGACCACTGAAACCTGAGAAGCTGCTTTCATCGCGCCAGCGCGCGAATGGCGCTTACTCCGGCGCCGATCAGCGCCGTTTCATCGTCGGGCGGAAGAATCTCCAGCGAATAGCTGGCCAGCGGGCTCATGCGCACCATCGACTCCAGGTGACGGCGCAGCAGCGGCAGATCGAGAAAGCCGATGTTCTGGCCTGTGAAGTAGAACCGCCCCGGGCCTGCCAGGTGAATGAACGAAGCCGTTGCCGCAGCCAGCGCGCGATGCCACAGGTCGACGAACTCGCGGCAGCGCTCATCGCCCTGCTTCGCATTGGCGAAGATTTCCTCGGGCTCCATATCGAGGAAGCGCAGCCGCATGGCGCGATGGCCCATGATGCCTTCCAGATGCCCCTGACCGCCGCAGCCGCAGTAGCGCTCTCTGGGATCCAGGCTTACGGTGATGTGGCCGCCCTCCCACACGCCGTCCACGTACGGCCATCGTCCGTAGCCGATCCCGTTGCCCAGCGTCCACACGCGCGTCAGCCTGTTCATCTGCCCATGCGTCGCCGCCACGCCGGCGGCGATTGCGTCGGCGTCGTTGCCTACGTGCACCGGCGTAGTAATTTTGCGCGCCTGCAGCACGCGCGTCAGATCTTCGGCCATGCGCATGCCCTTGATCTGCGGCAGATTCGGCGAGTCCTCCACCACCCCTGAGCGAATGATGCCGGGCACGGCTACTCCGATGGCGTCCACTGCTCCGGCCTGATCGTTCGCGAGCGCGGCAATGTGCTCGGCCATTATCTTGACCAGCTCGCCGGCAGGAATCGCCGCCAATCCGTTGTGATCGTCGGGATTATGGGGATAGCGCAGGGGCTTGCCTGTGAGCCGCAGGTTCTCGAGCCTTCCGGTCACGATATGCGAGGTCATCACGACGCCGATCGCCGTAGCCATTCCGACCCTCCTCGAATCCCTGACCTCTAAGCCTCAGCCCCGATCGCCGGCTTCCCGCAGCCGGGCCCCGGCCGCCAGCCTGCCGCTACACCGCCTGGTACTTTTGCAGCCTGCCAAGCCCGTTGAATGCGGCCACCTTGTAACACTCGGCCAGCGTGGGGTAATTGAATACCGTATCGATGAAATAGTCCACTGTGCCGCCCAGCGTCATCACCGCCTGGCCGATGTGCACCAGCTCGGAGGCGCCCTCGCCGATGATGTGCACGCCCAGAACCTTGCGCGTTTCGCGGTGAAAGACGAGCTTGAGCCGTCCTGTTGTGTCGCCGCGAATCTGCCCGCGCGCGACTTCGCGGTAGTAGGCCATTCCTACCTCGTAAGGCACATCCTCGTCGGTGAGCTGCTCCTCGGTTTTGCCGATAAAGCTGATCTCCGGAATCGTATAGATGCCGTAGGGATAAAAGCTGGGATTCGTTGTGGCGGCGTGGTCGTTGAAGGCGCGTGCGGCGGCAATGCGCCCCTGCTCCATCGAGACCGAGGCCAGCGACGGAAAGCCCACCACATCGCCCACGGCAAACACATGATCCACCTTGGTGCAGTAGTGTTCATCGACGGCAATGCGTCCGCGCGCATCGGCTTCAATGCCCACGGCGGAAAGGTTCAGATCGTCGACGGCGCCCTGCCGGCCGACAGCGTACAGAAGCGCATCGCCGGAGACGCGCTTTTTGCTCTCCAGGTTGGCCACCACGGTGCCTGCGGCCAGCTCCTCCACGCTCTCCACTTCCTCGCCCAGCCGCAGCGTCACGCGCATGTCGCGCAGGTGGTAGCTGAGCGTTTCGATAATCTCCTGGTCGGCGAAGTCGAGCAGCCGGCTGCGTTTTTCGATCAGCGTCACGCGCACGCCGAGCACGGCGAACATACACGCGTATTCGACGCCGATGACGCCGCCGCCCACCACGATGAGCGACTGGGGCAGCGATTCGAGGCCGAGGATCTGGTCGCTGTTGACGATCGTGCGCCCGTTGATGGGAACTTTCGGAGAGGAAGCGGGCTTGGTGCCCACGGCAATAATGATGCGATCGGCTTCGAGCGTCATCTCCGCCTGCGGGCCCTCGACGCGGATGCGATGCGGATCGATGAAATGCCCGATGCCGTGCACAATGTCGACGTGGTTGCGCGAAAGCTGGGCCTCGGTCACGTCGATCTCGGTTTTGATGACCGCCTGCACGCGGAAGGCAAGATCGGCCATGCCGATCTTCTCCTTGACGCGATAATTCATGCCGTAAATCTGGCGGTAGTTGTAACCGGAGAGATGAAGCACCGCTTCGCGCATGGTTTTTGAAGGAATGGTGCCGGTGTTGATGCAGACGCCGCCTACCACCGAGCGGGCCTCGACCACCACGACGCGCTTGCCCATCTTGGCCGCGGCCACCGCGGCGCGCTGGCCGGCCGGCCCGGAGCCGAGGACGATCAGGTCATACTTGACGGCGCTCATGCGCGTCTCATCTCCCCCAAACCTGCTTGGAATAGGCCGCCGGCAGGGCGGCTTTGCGCGGCGCTTTTGCTGGAAACTTCCGCATGCCGATGGATGAAGAGGGCCTGCCCGGGAATTGCATGCACAAGGGTCGGCTTCCGCTGCCCGCGCGATGCTTCCATGCAGGCCGTCTATCCGGAGGCTAACATAGCGCCGTGCAGATTAGACAGCCGTTGCAGCCGTCTGGTTGCAGGAATCAGCCGGCATCGTGCCGCAATCCGGAAAGGCCGCGGAGAGAAAGACCAGATGCGCGCAAGGCAGGCCTGCGGGCGGCGCAGCAGACCGCGAGAGATGTTTCCGGCGAGCGAGCCCGTTACAGGCCGGCGATTCCGAGCGCATGCGCATCGGCGGCCGGCTGCCGGGCAGCCGAACGCCGGCTCTGCTGCCGCCGGCCGTTGCCGTCCGCCTCGCCGAGCGCAAACTGGCGAATGATAGCATGCAGATCGCCGGCCAGCCGGTTCAGATTGCCGAGCGCTTTGACGGCTTCGTCGGCGCCCTGCGCCGTCTCTGCGGCCAACTGAGAAATCTGCGCCGCCGATTCCGAGATCTCGCTCGAGGCCGCCGTCTGTTCGTTGGCGGCTGTGGCAATCAGCTCAATTTCGCTCTCGACCTGCCGCGATGAATGAATGATTTCGTCCAGGCTCTGGCGCGCCCGCTCGGTTTCGGCTATGCCGTTTTCCACCGCGGCGCGGCTGCCCTGCATCACCTCGAGCGTCTGGCGCGTCTCGTCCTGAATATTGCGCACCGTTCCGCCGATCTCTTCGGTCGCGCGCTTGGTGCGCTCGGCCAGCCGCCGCACTTCGCTGGCCACCACGGCGAATCCGCGGCCATGCTCGCCGGCGCGCGCCGCTTCTATAGCCGCGTTCAGAGCCAGAAGGTTGGTCTGCTCGCTGATCTCCTGGATCACCGTGACGACCTTGCCGATCTCCTCGGAGCGCTCGGCCAGCGCGGTCATCTTTTCGGCCACCGAGTTCGTGACTGCGGCGATCTTGTCCATGGTGATGGCCGCCGACTGCATCACCGCGCCGCCCTGTTCGGCCGTCGAGGCCGAGATGCGGCTGGCGTTGGTGGCGCTCTCGGCGTTGCGGCTGATCTCGCCGATGGTCGCCGTCATCTGCTGCGCCGCGGCGGCAATCTGGCTGGTCTTCGCCGATTGCGTGCGCGCGTTGTCGGCGCTGTGCACCGCGCGCGCGCCGATCTCCGCCGTAGCCGAGGAGAGCGTGTCGGCTCCGTGCGCCACGGACTCCATCAGCCCGCGCAGCGAGGCCACTGTCCGGTTCACCGCCTGGCCCAGCCGGGCGATCTCGTCCTTGCCGGCCATCTCCAGCTCGATCGTCAGGTCGTTTGCCGCCAGCCGCTCGAGCGCCAGCATGCACTGAACGATGCGCGGCGCAATCGCGCGCGCAAGAGCCATTCCGATTACCGCGCACAGCGCCGCCGTCACGAGCGCCGCCGCGCACACGATCCAGGCGGACCGCGCCTGTCCCATGCTGCGGAGCGCCAGAAAACTGTAGCACCCTGAAACAAGGCAAAGGGCGCAAATCGGGGCCAAAGCAAGCTGGAACTTACGCGAGACAGGAAGATTGAGCATGAACATGGGGGCAGGCCTTCCGTCTGGTTCTGGCTATCCTATCGGCAGTTTCCGCCCGGCCTTCAGATCGCTCCGGCTTGCCCGGCGGCGTCAGGAAAGGTACAGTTTGTCCATCTCCCTGACGGCGGCTTTTCGCTGCCTGTAAGTACAGGAGAAAAGCGATTGAGGAGGGAAGAAATGCAGATTCGAATCGCCTGGCTGGCCGCCGTCGGACTCGTCTTTGCCGTTGCGGCCCGGAATTCCGCCCAGTCGCCGGCCGCCGGCTCGGCGCCGACCGCCAAAGCCGCCGCTCCGGCTCCGGATCAGGCCGCCATTGCCCAGGCCTCCGAGCAGGACCGCCAGCGGATGATGACCCTTCTCGGCATCAGGGAGCTGCGCCCCGGCGTGAACGGCAGCGGAAAGGGGCTCCATCCGGTCAACTACGACGAAAGCAAGGCCGATACCCATCTGCCGCTGCCCGACCCGCTTCGTCTCGAAGACGGCAAACCGGTCACCTCGGCCGCCGTCTGGTGGAGCGAGCGCCGCCCGCAGATTGTCGAGCTCTTCAATCGCGAAGTCCTCGGCCGCGTGCCCGCGCATGTGCCGAAGGTGAAGTGGGAGGCCGCCAGCGTCACCCGCGAAAAGAACGGCGAGATTCCGGTCATTACCAAAAGGCTCGTCGGCCATGTCGACAACTCCTCCGATCCGGCGATCTCGGTCAACATCGACCTCACGCTGACCACGCCCGCCAATGCAACCGGGCCGGTCCCGGTCATCATGGAACTTACCTTCAGCCGCGAGTTCATGCAGGAGCTGATGAAGCGCATGCCGCAGCTTGCCGCCCAGATGAAGACCTCCGGACCCACCTGGCAGCAGCAGGCCCTGGCCCGCGGCTGGGGCTACGCCGAGTATGTTCCCACCAGCGTCCAGCCTGACAACGGCGCCGGCCTCACGGAAGGCATCATCGGCCTTGCCAACCGCGGCCAGCCGCGCAGGCCCGACGACTGGGGCGCGCTGCGCGCCTGGGCCTGGGGCGCGAGCCGGGCTCTTGATTATTTCGAAACCGATCCGGCCGTCGACGCGCGCCGCGTCGCCATCGCCGGCCACTCGCGCTACGGCAAGGCCTCGCTCGTCGCCATGGCCTACGACCGCCGCTTCGCCGTCGCCTACATCAGCTCCTCCGGCGAGGCCGGCGCCAAGCTCTACCGGCACAACTACGGCGAAGACATCGGCAACATCGCCGCCCCCAGCGAGTACCACTGGATGGCCGGCAACTTCCTCAAATACGACGGGCCGCTCACCGTCGCCGACCTGCCCGTCGATGCGCACGAGCTGATCGCGCTCTGCGCTCCGCGTCCGGTCTTCATCGGCGCCGGAACCACCCAGGGCGGCGATGGATGGGCCGACGCCGAGGGCATGTTCGACGCCGAAGTCGCCGCCGGCCCGGTCTACCGGCTGCTCGGCAGAAAAGACCTGGGCACAACGGAATTCCCGCCCGTCGAAACCGCGCTTATCTCGGGTGACCTGGGTTTCCGCCAGCACTCCGGCGGCCACACCCCCGGCCCCAACTGGCCCACGTTCTTTGAATTCGCCAGCCGCTATCTGCAGGGAAAGAGCGAGCCGGTGGTGGCTGCCGCGCGCGGCGGCAATTAGTGCGTGGCGCTATCCGGCATCCGCATCGTCGCCTGAAGCGGCGATAGTTCGTAAGCGCGAAGAGCGCAGCGCCGGCCATCCGGCGGACGAAGCGCAGGTCTGATTTCAAAACCCCTCTCGTTGACTGCGACCTTTGCCCGCCGTAGGCTCGAATCATGGACTTCAAAGTCAGCGAACTCGAGCGCGATCCGGCCGAGTTCGACCTCCGAGTGCCGCCCGGAGCCGTTGGCTTCGGCGAAGAAGCCGAACAGGTGGGGTCCCTGGCCGTCTCCGGCCGGGCCGAGGTCATCCACGAGCACCGCGGACCCAGGGAGATTGTCCTCGATATCCGTCTCAAGGGGCGGTACAAAGGCCGGTTTTCCGTTCCCTGCGCCCGCTGCCTCGAGCCGGTTGAAATATCCCTCCAGGCCGACTTCGATCTGATCTTTCGTCCTCTCGGCGTCGATGCCGGGGCCGCCGAACGCTCCATCACAGCGCCGGAAACCGAAATCGGTTATTATCAGAATGACAGTCTTGCGCTTGAAGATGTGCTGCGCGAGCAGGTGCTTTTGTCCCTGCCGGTCAGGACGCTGTGCAAGGCCGACTGCAAGGGTCTTTGCCCGCGCTGCGGAGCGAACCGGAACCACCAGCCATGCACCTGCGACGCGGGCCCGAGCGACCCCCGCTGGGAGGCTCTGGCCGGTTTACGCAGCCGGATCAAACCCTGAAGAATGAAGCGCCGAGTGGATGGGCTCTTTGCGCGCCCACCCATCCCAGCCGCAAAAACGCCTGTGCGCCTGGGGTGGACGCCCACATTGAGTGCGCCATCGAAAGGAATTTTTTGTCATGCCGAATCCGAAAAGGCGCCACTCGACGCGCCGCACCGCCAATCGCCGCGCCCACGACTTCCTGACCGCTGCGGGCCTCTCCGAGTGCCCCAGCTGCCACGAGAAGAAGCTGCCCCACCAGGCGTGCCCCCGCTGCAAGCAGTACAAGGGACGCACCTACGGCGAGCCCCAGACCGAGAAGTAAAGCGGGAAGCAAAGCCGACCAGTAAAACCAAGCGGGGCTCGTGCATGCTCATCGATATCGCGCTTGACGCCGTTGGGTCCGACAAAGCGCCGGAGCCGGAGATCCGGGGAGCCATTCTCGCCTGCCGGGCGCTGCCCGTGCGTGTTCATCTGGTCGGGCCGGAGCCGGAGCTGCGCGACCTGCTCGACGAGCACCTCGAGAACGAAGACCTGCCCATCGTCATCCACCACGCCACCGAGCGCATCGGCATGGGCGAGAAGGCCGCGCACGCCGTCCGCGCCAAAAAGGACAGCTCCATGCGCGTGGGCCTCAGGCTGGTGCGCGAGGGCAAGTGCTCCGGCTTTGTCACCGCCGGCAACACCGGCGCCGCCATGGCCACAGCCAAAAT
>DATGLJ010000246.1:0-5711 GCA_035294185.1 Occallatibacter sp.
CTACTGGACGACCACCGGCAAACATCCGCTCTTTCCCTTCGGTTTCGGGCTGAGCTACACGACCTTCCGCTTCTCGAATCTGAGCGTGCCGGCTGCTGCGAAGGCGGGAGCGACGGTTCCGGTCAGCTTCGACGTGACCAACACCGGAAGCATGGAAGGCTCGGAGGTGGCGCAGGTCTACGTCTCGGATCCTTCGGCAAAGGCGAGCCGGCCGGAGCGCGAGCTGAAGGGCTTCGAGAAAGTGCATCTGGCTCCGGGCGAGACCAAACGCGTCACGCTGAATCTGGATGCGCGCGCTTTCAGCTACTGGAGCGACGAAGCGCACAACTGGACGATCGATCCGGGCAGGTTCGTTGTGCGCGCAGGGGGCTCGAGCGAGGACACCCCGCTCGAGGCAGAGATTACGCTCAGGTAGCAGCCGTTATTCGCCGAGAGAAAAGGCCACAAAGATGGTTGTCTTTACCTCGATCGGCTGGTTGTTGACCATGTAGGGCCGGTATCTCCAGGTGCGCACGGCTTCCATAGCGGCTCCCTGCAGCATGATCGGACCGCTCAGAACATGCAGCTCCTCGATTCTGCCGGTTTTGGAGATCGTCGCTTCCAGTTGCACCGTGCCGGAGACCCGGGCTTTCTTGGCGATCTCCGGATAAACAGGCGCGGTCTTCTGCGTGAGAAGCCCCATGGCCACGCTGGCGGAAATGGCCAGCGGGCCGCGCGGCGCTGCGGCAACGACGCTGGGCGCTTTTCCGCCGAATACGTTGCCGATATTGCTGCTGCCGCCAAGGCCGCTGGCGCTGGCTGCGGAGAAATTCGAAGGAGGCGGCGGCGCATTGACCGCGACCTGCTTCTGCATCTCCTGCGCGATGCGGGATGGCGCGCTCAACTGATCGTGCATCATCTCCGCCTGCTCCGATGTGGGTCCGCTCTGCGCCGGCGCCGAGTCTGTCTGCGCCTGCCCATTGTCCGCCTGCGCATTGTCCTTCTGCGCCGATGTCGGTCCGCTCTGCGCCGGTGCCGCATTCATCGCCTGGGCCGCTGGCGCAGCCTGATCCTGCACCGCGGGCTCCTGTGGCGAGGGCTTCGGTTCGCCCGAGTCGAACTGGGTACTGGCCGCGACCGGAGGCGGAGCGACAGCGCCCCTGGCCTGAACCATGGCTCGCGAATGCATGACGGCGAGGATGGACACAAGCAGAACCGCACCTGCGCCGGCCCCCGCGAAAATCCACTTCTTCTTCGCCGAACTCCAGATTTCCCCCAGCTTGCTGCCGGATGGAGCCGGCTCGGGAAGAATTTCGTTGTGGAAGTTCAGCCAATCGATATCCGTTGAGACTTCGGCCGGTTTATTGTCGGCCTGCCGCTGCTGCCGGGCGCCGCCCGGTTTCTGGGCCGGCTCGGTAACTTCCTGAAAAGCGGAGGCGGCCGGCTGCCTCAATGCGTCGCGCGAGGAATCCACCGGAGTCTCGGTCTTTGTCTGTGCGGCCTTGTATTTTTCGGTGTCCGCCGGGAAGGGAGTAACGCGCGGAGCCGCTGTTCTGGTTTGCGCGGCAGCTTCCCTGAAGGTTCCCGTCGTCGACACAGGGGACGCAGGGGAATCGAGATCGGAGTCTCTCAGCGGCTTGCCGTGCTTCATGGGTTGCGGCGTCGGCCACTCGATATGCGTTCCCGGTTTTTCTACGTGTGCGGCCGGTTTGTCGGCGTATGCCGGCTTGTCGGCTCTTGCCGCCGATCTTTCGGCGTGCGCCGGCTTGTCGGCGTGCAGCGAGTCGGCGCTCCGCGCGGCGGCGTAGCTTGCGCTGTCGGTTGCATGAAACGCCTCTGAGAAGGCGTGGGTTTCCACCGCGGCTTTGGGCTCGGGACTCGTCCACGCCACGGCCGCCGCAGGCTTGTCGAGGACTTTGATCGAAACGGTAGCGCGCGCGGCGGAGTAGTTTGCGCTGTCGGCCGGAGTGAAGGTGACGGAGAGAGTATGCGTTCCTACCGGCAGGGTCTGGCCGGGACCGGGATTGTACTCGAATTTTCCAGGCACCGGCGAGGAGGCGCAGAGCTGGACGCTGCTGAGCGCAGTGTCGCAGTGAATCGAATGCGGCGCAGGCCACGCGATGCTGGGGACTGCCTTGGTCACCTCAAGCGAAACGGTGGTCTGCACGGGAGAGTAGTTCGCGCTGTCGGCGGGAATGAAGGTTGCCGTGAGCTTGTTGGCGCCCGCCGGCAAAACCTCGCCCAGCGCCGGAGCGTATTCGAACTTTCCTTGCACGGAGGCCGCGGCGCAAAGCTGGTTGGTGCCGAGCGGCGTGCCGTACTGCATCGGATCGGGCTTTGGCCAGGCGATGACCGGCGTCGCTTTCTCGACGTCGAGCGGCACGGTGGCCTGCGCGGTGGTGTAATTCTCGCCGTCGGCCGGGATGAAGGTCACCGAAAGCGTGTGCGCGCCGACCGGCAGCACCTCGCCCGGCGCCGGAGTGTATTCGAATCTGCCGCGCACGGAAGCCGAGGCGCAGAGCTGGCCTGCGCCGAGCGGCGTTCCATAGGGAATCGGATCGGGCTTTGACCAGGCGATGACCGGCGCCGCTTTCTCCACGTCGAGCGGCACGGTGGCCTGTGCAGTGGTGTAATTCTCGCTGTCGGCCGGAGTGAAGGTTACCGAGAGCTTGTGCCTGCCCGCCGGCAGCGCGGCGCCCGGGCCCGGCTTGTAGACAAGGGTTCCGGCGACTGACGCTCTGGCGTTGAGCTGGCCTGCGCCGAGCGCCGTGCCGAACGGTATTGGCTCGGGGTTCGCCCAGGCAATGACCGGCGTCAGCTTCTCCACGTCGAGCGGCACGGTGGCCTGCACCGTGGCGCAATTCGCGCTGTCATCCGGAGTAAAGGTTACCGTGAGCTTGTGCCTGCCTGCGGGCAGCACGGTACCCGGCGCTGGCGTATAAACAAGGGTTCCGGCGACCGACGCCTTAGCGTTGAGCTGAGCGTCGCCGAGCGGCGTCCCGCAGGTTATCGGCGCGGGCTTTGCCCAGGCGATGAGCGGCGTCGCCTTCTCCACATCGAGCGGCACGGTCGCCTGCGCCGTGGCGTAATTGCGGCTGTCGGCCGGAGTGAAGGTCACCGTGAGCTTGTGCCTGCCCGCCGGGAGAACCTCGCCGGATGCCGGACTGTAGTCGAATCTCCCCGATGCCGATGCCGTGGCGCGGAGCTGGCGTGCGTCGAGTGGAGTGCCGCACGGTATCGGATCGGGCTTCGGCCAGGCAATGACCGGAATAGCCTTTTCCACCTCAAGCAGCACAGTCGCCTGCGCAGAGGCGTAATTCTCGCTGTCGGCCGGTGTGAAGGAAACGGAAAGCTCGTGCGTGCCCGCAGGCAGAACCTCGCCCGGCGCAGGGGTGTAATCGAAACTGCCAGGCACAGAGGCCGCGGCGCAGAGCTGGCCTGCGCCGAGCGGCGTGCCATAACGAATCGGATCGGGCCTGGGCCAGGCGATAAGCGGCGTCGCTATGGTCACTTCGATCGGCACGGTGGCTTGCGTGGCGGTGTAATTCTCGCTGTCGGCCGGCGTGAAGGAGACCGAGAGGTTGTGCGTGCCCACCGGCAGCACAGTGCCCGGCCCCGGCGTGTAGACAAGCGTTCCGGCGACAGATGCCCTGGCGTTGAGCTGGTTCGGAGAAAGCGCATCCCCGTAGGCAATCGGGGCGGGCGCCGGCCAGTGAATCACCGGCGTGCTCCGGGCAGGGGCGGCAGGGGGGGCAGGCGCAGGAGGCGCAGTCTTGATGCCGGGCAGCATATCGGCGCCGAAATCCTCTTCCGCCGCATTTCTGCCGGGTCCCTTGAGGCTGAAACCTTTCTTCTTTTCCTTCGAGGCCGTGCGCCCGGTAATGGCGGCGGCCATTTCCTGGCTCAGATTCGAAATGCGCGTATTCCCCACCCCGGTCGCGCCGTACTGCATTTCCCGGGCGGCTTCCATATCTTCGGGAACCTTCCACCGCACCGGTCGTCCCAGGGCCTTGGCGACATCTTCTTCCCTGACTCCTCCCAGCAGGCGATTCTCGAACCGGTTGATCACAACTTCCAGGTTGGGGCCGCCAGCGGAGAAAAACTGGGAGATCAGGCGATTCGAATTGCGCAGCTCGGAGATGCCGCTCAGAGTGACCAGGTATACGGTCGACGCCTGCCTGAAGAGCGTCGTTTCCATCAGATCCATCCTCGATCCGACGTCCACAACCACATGATCGAATTCGCGCCGCGCAACCGAGATCAATTTGTCGATGGCGTCTTCGCAGCCTTCAATTCCGGGAATATTGCTGGGAGCCGCAAGCACGTACAGGTCGGACTGATGCCTGACAAGCAGCTCTTTGAGAAGGTTGCCGTCCAGACGGCCGGCATTGCGGATAGCGTCCTCGGTCGAGTACTGCGCAGCGATCCCGAGGGCCAGCGCGGCGTCTCCAATCGGGAGAGCGAGATCGATGAGCAGGGTCTTCTGCTCGGAGTTTGCGGCCAGCGCGACCGCAAGATTACAGGCGACGGTCGTGGCTCCGCAGCCCCCTTTGGGACACACAAATACGAAGAGGTTCCCGGCCCTTCTCTGCGCCGGCTGCGCCGCCTCGATGCGATTGCTCTTGACCCGGTCGAGGGCTTCGGCGACAACGCCGTCTTCAAGAGGCAGCAGCAGATATTCGCGGGCTCCTGCGCGCATGTAGCGCACCGCCAGCTTTGTATCGGCGCGTTCCGAATAGACCATGATCGTCGCCGAGTTTGCGGCTCTGACGCGCTCCACCAGATCCAGCACCACATCCGGATCGCTGTCCAGGTCGAAGATGATTACGTCGAAGGACTGCTCAAGCAGCCAGCGGAACTCCTCGGACCGTATGGGAAAGGTTTCAAATTCGCGAACGTTGGTCCGGCCGCTTTCCGCAACAGCCGCAGCCACGGCCTTGCGTCTGCCATGGTCGGGGCCGATCAGGGCAATCGACAAGGATTGAGCTCCTATCGCGCCGGTTAAATAAGTCGTGCCGAAGCCGGGTGACACGTTTGAACTCATGGTGGCTCCTTGCAACACCTGCAAATCGTTTCGGTCAAATTTCCAGTGGATCTACAGACTGGGGAGCCGGACGCGTCAGCTTTTGAGCCTCAGCAGAAGTACTGGCGAGCGGCGTCAATTCCGGGGTGAAGACTTCAATGCGAGCGCCGCCCGAGAGCAGCGTCACGCGAAAAACAGCTACATCGTCAATGGTATGTTTTATTACCCTTTTGATTCCTCATCTAAGCACATCTAAATAACCTAAGTAAGCATTACTAAAGTTTGATATTGCCGGCGGATATCTCCGGGTTTGTTCGCGCCTCAGGCCGGCAATCCGCAAACCAGCGCACTGTTCCGTTGTTATGCGCGAACTCCTGCATGCGGTTGCCGCACAGCTTGTTTGCAGGCGAACGAGTCGAGTGCGCGGAAGCAAGGGTTGCTGCGCAGATTCGTTGAACGGCCAACATGGAACGATGATCCGCGCGCGCATCGCTGCGGCAATGAAGCGCGAACCGGGCAAAGAGCCGGCGCATGCCGGCTCTCGAGTTCCACGTCCTTCTGTGCGGGAGCGAATCGCCGCTACTCCCTGATCGCCATCAGTCGCTGCATCGCCTGTTCGAGGGTGATATCGGAAGGCAGTTGCTGGAACCGGCTCTTCACGTCGTCTTCCTGGTCGGAGATGCTTTTGAAGATCAGCGCATGGCCCTGG
>DATGLJ010000247.1:0-17401 GCA_035294185.1 Occallatibacter sp.
ACGGAGCGCCACACCACGCCGGGCGTGAAACCGTCGCGGGGGACTGCCTCCTCGACATGCGCTGCTTCCGCAAGCGCTACCTGCTGTAATTGCGGATCCGTGCTCAGCTCAGTCCTCCTCGTGCAGGCTGGAGATCAGAAGGAGAGCGCGATCGGCCTCGGTCTGCGGGCCGCAATGGCTTGCCGTTTCCTTCTCAATCTCGAAAACCAGATTCATGGCGGCGTGGGCGAGGTCGGGATTGTCGCGCAGATCGCGCCCCCGCACCTGCGGCTCGAGCTTCGCCAGCTGCTGCGCATAGCCTTCTTCGAGCGCGTTGGGCGCTTTGCAGGCGTCCAGCCGGCTGCCTGCCGCCGCAAAGCCGGCGCGCACCAGCCGGTCGCGCTCCGACTCCTTGAGCTCGGGCCGGAAGGGATCCCAGTGCAGGACAAATTCCGTCATCCTGAGCCTGTCGTCGGCGTGCTCGTCCCCCGGCGCAATCGCCAGCGCTTCTCTGAGATACCGCTCCGCATCCTCATACCGTGCGAGCCGGAAGGCCGCCTCGCCAGCGCCGGCCAGGGCCGCAGCGTCATGCGGGTTGAGTTCGATGCTTTTGCGATAAGCGGCAAGCGCGCGCTGGTCGTCGCCCACGCGAACAAACATCTGCCCAAGCTGCAACTGTTCGCCGGCCTTGTCGCCCACGCTTGCGGCCAGGTCGATCAGCTCGGCTTCAGCCTGCGGACGGGCGTTAATGCTCATCAGGTACGAGATCAGCTCCCGCCGCACACTGCGCCGGGCATCGTCCGGATCGCCGCTCCATGTACCGTAAATTGCGTTGTGATAAAAGCGCAGCGCCTGCTCCGTTTGGCCCTGCGCCACGGCAATCCGCGCCAGCTCCAGGCTCACCTGCCCGTTGTCCGGCTCCCGCTCCCACAGGTTGATCAGGTAGGCCCGCGCCTCGTCGTAGCGCCGGAGCCCAAAGAGCGCCTCAGCCAGGCTCAGCTGGTAGGCGTCATCGCCGCGCCGGTACACGAGCGCGGTGCGAAAGTTATCGACCGCCGAACGATACCGTTGCGCCTGCAGGTCTGCTGCGCCCCGCTCGGCCAGTCCGCTCGCCAGACTCAGCCGCTGCGCCTCGTACAGGCGCGAAAGCACGCTCACGGCCAGAAAAAAGAGCACCGCCAGCCCCGTCAGCAAGGCCAGGATCACCGGCTCGCGGCTGAGATAAGGCAAAAAATTGAGCCGTTTCGGCTCCGTTGTCATTCCTGCTCCCAAAGAAAAGCAAACTGGACCGGCCGATGCGCTCCCGCGGCGTGAGGGCTGCAAGTATCCCGCTCCCACGCCACAGCGGCCGCTCTTCCATCATAAATTACATCGCAACACGACATCGCCGGGCATGGAATATCGCCAGATCTATATTCACCACAACGGTTCGATGCGCCGCCAGTCGCGGTCTGCCTGAACAGATGTTCAGCAAACCGCCGAGCACGCTACTGCGGCGGCTGCATGTTGTAAAGAAAGAGAGCGCGCAGTTCGAGATACGGTCCGTGGAAGTCCCTGGGCAGCGGCGGATAACTCGAACCTGTCAGCGCGCCCCACGCGGCGCGGTCCAGCGCCACATCGCCCGAGCGGCCTTCTAGAACCAGACTGCCGTCCATCAGCCGGCCATTGGGCAGGACTTTGAAGCGAATCATCACCTGCCCCTGCTTGGAGATCGGCGGATTCACCTCGTCGGGAATCAGCGGATCCCAGGTGCGCTCCGTGTCGAAGTACCAGGCTCTGAGCCACGCGCTGAAGTCCACGCCCTGGGTGTCGGAGAGAATCTGCACGCCGCCGCCGGCGGCGCCAGGATGCAGCGGCAGGCCCCCGATTGCGGGGGCGCCGGCGCTCTCACCGCCATGGCTGCGAGCTGCATCGCGCATGTCGCGCTGCAACTGGTCGACCGGGTTCTGTCCCATCATGCCGGCAAAATTAGGCCGCGCAGGCACGGGCGCAGGCCGCGGCGCCTCAATCTGCGACTGCGACTGCGGGCTCGGCGGAATCGGCTGCGTGGGCTGCGGCCTGGGCTGCTCGGCGGCCTGTTGCTGCGCGGGCGGCGGAGGCGGAGGCGGAGCAGGAGCAGGCGGATTCTCGCGCCGCAGATCCTCAAGGGTTTTGCGGTCAATCGTCGGCGGATGCAGCAATGGCTTTACCGGTTTGGGCCGCGGCAAAGTCGGCGTATCGAGATACGTGAAATCCTTGTGATCCTGGATATTGCTTGTCTCGATGGCCGGCGCCATCTTAAGAAGGTATTTGGGGATCAGGAAGATAGCGAAGAGCAGGACAATATGGATGAGTACGGCCCACAGAGCGCCTTCGCGCAGCCGCGCCCAGCGCCGCTCATCTTCGAGCTCGCTGATCATCTCCAGCAGCTCGTGGGTGTCGTAATCGATCCAGCGCGAGCCGCGCACCACGATGCCGGAGCCGCTGCCGGCCCAGCCGCGCTCCCGGCCCGCGTCATGGCTCTCTACGGAGCCGCTTTTCCGCTCGGGCTCCGCCGTCCCATTCTGCTCGTTTATATTGGCTGGCGCTTCGCTGGCTGGCATCTGCTGCTCGGAGCCGACCGGGGACATGCATACCTTCCCCCTACGCTCCGTTCTCCCTATTCTCTCATTCCATCGGTTTTTGCGCGAATACGCGGCATGCGCCGGAACAGGCGCTCCCGCTGCCGGGCATTCCGCCGGTCCGCAACGAGCATCCCCTTCCCAACCAGCCGGAAACGATCGTTTTGGTCCTGCCGTTGACCGTACAATGGTATCTGACCATTAAGACGGATTTCCAGGCGGGAAGGTCGCCCCGCCGCGGCGGCCGGCAACCGGTTTCTGCCGCAGAAGTCTCTCACACCCGTGATTTCGATCGATGCGCGGAACGCTCTCCGGGATGCGCTCAGAACACCCCGAACGATTCGGATTCGGATATAGACCGAAAAGGAAGATTGCGTGAAGACGCTTGTGGCCCGGATTGTCTCCGACTGGAAATATGTGGCATTGCCCGCGCTTGCCAAGCTCGGCGTCTGGGCCTCGTTCGTCGTCGCCGTTATCGATTCGTCCCTGATCCCTGTACCCATCGACGCAGTTCTGGCCGTCTACATCTGGGACCACAAAGGCCGTTTCTGGATCTACTGCGCGCTGGCTGCGGCAGGTTCGGCAATCGGCGGCCTTGTACCCTACTGGCTCGGCCGCGGCGGCGGCGAATTGTTTTTGCTCAGGCACATTGACCGCGCCCGCTTCGACGCGCTGCGAAGCCGCTTCGAGCGCCAGGAGTTTCTCGCAGTCATGATTCCCTCCATGCTGCCGCCGCCGACCCCATGGAAGATCTTCGTCTTCGCCGCCGGCGTGTTCGAGATGCGCGTCGAACCCTATCTGCTGGCCATCTTTGCCGGCCGCTTGATCCGCTGGACTGTACTCTCGATCCTGGTCATCAAGCTCGGCCCCGGCGCAGTCCAGATCATTGCCCACCATTCTCTGGCGGCGAGCCTCGTGGTCGGCTTGCTGGCCGTTGTCGGCTTTGTTCTGTGGTGGCGGCGAGCCAGGCGCGCAGGCAGGATGCAGGTCAGCTAAGAACGGCGATTCAATCAGTCGGCAATCCAGCACGACTCGCGCGGATGCCGGAAAAGAATCGGCACAGTAAGTTCCCGAACTTCGCTGATGGCGTAAGAGGCTGAAAACACCAGCGGCGCGGCTTTTGGCCGCGCCGCTGGTCCTGCCGACCGGCTCTCGATCGGAATAACCTGTTGAGAATCGGCAGCTAACCTGCCGGCTGACTGATGTGCCGGACTTCCGCAGCCCGCATCCGGCGCACCAGCGCCGGCAGTCCGAACGCGGCGCCAAGCACCACCGCCGTCGAAACCATGTCATTGCGATAAAACGGAATGGCCGCGACATAGCACGCCTCAAGCCCGGCCAGACTGTGCGGATACATCCCGCTGCCCGCCCACACGGCATAATTCGAGACCACGAAGAACGAGGCCGGCCCAAGCACGGCGGCAGCCCCAACGCGCAGCCAGCTGGCGCGCGCGCGCAGAAGAATCGCGCCCAGCACAATCGCCGCCGCATACCAGGCCCAGGTCGTCACATACGCCTCCCAGTGAAAGTCGAAGCGATAGACGAACGTGGTCAGGTAGAAATCGGTGGCCATCAGGGCGGCAACCGGGGCCAGCATCTCGCGCCACGGACGCCGCGCACCAAAGTAGAGCAGCGCGCCGGTGACTGCGGTAAAGTTCCACCACCCCGCGTGGGGAAGCACGCGGCTCAGTACGGCAACCAGAATCAACAGGTAAGCAACCATTGCGACCTCAATATTACCTCGAATTCCCGGA
The DNA here is from genome assembly GCA_035294185.1 of Occallatibacter sp. Taxonomy (GTDB): domain Bacteria; phylum Acidobacteriota; class Terriglobia; order Terriglobales; family Acidobacteriaceae; genus Telmatobacter. The sequence continues at coordinate 4,334 of DATGLJ010000247.1, forward strand.
GCATCCCCGAAAGGCTCTTTTCATTCTGGGGTCGGCGGCTGTTTACGTCAATAAAATGCCCTTCACCTGATCAAAAATACTTTCAGAATCATGCCTCGGAGCCGCTTTCCCGCCTCCTGCTGCCTACTTCTGCTCCCGGCCGGACATCGCCATGCCCGCCTCCTCGCGGCCATCTACTATATATACCCATCCGGTCAGGGGTCTGGCGGCGCTGCGGCCGCTCCGGGTTCCCAGGAAAGGGTAATCGAAGCGCAGGTCGGTGAATTGGACCGTTGTCCAGGTCCGCCCCGGCGGCAGTTCGGGCGGAATCATGCCGGGCGCCGGCTCCTGACCCAGGTCGCGGACTACGGCCCAGCGTCCCCAGTCGAGATAAACGCGGCCCAGCAACGTCTGTTTCGCCGCTTCCACCGCCGGCGTCACTGCGGGTTTATAGATCACGTCTGCATGCGGATCGCTCACAATGGCATCGGCCGCAGACGGGTTCCAGGTATTCACTTCGGCCGTCTGGAAATCATCGCGCGTCTCGACAATCGCGTGCCAGCGGTAGGGGTTCACCGGATACGGCTCGAGAGTCATGCGCAGCGCCGGCTCGCCGGTCACCTGTGCATTGGCCATCATTGCAAGCCCCTGCTCGCGCTCGGCCCATCTCCAGCAGCCGATCGCCGTCATTCCGGCCAGCGCGAAGACCGCCCAGCCGCGCCCGCGGAATGGCTTTTTTCGCACGCCGATCTCGCGGTCGGCAAGTCCGAGCAACCAGGGCATCGCCAGGGCCAGAAACAAAAGCGCCCAGAACACCGGCTCGACAATGAACAAGATGCTGCCCGCATACCAGCGTGGATTGAACGGATAAAACGGCCGGACGCCGTAGTTGTTGGTCCAGTCGAGCAGGATGTGGCTGAGCGCGGCGGCCAGCGCCGTCAGATAAAGCCATCCGGCATGGAAAGACGCCGGTCCTGCTTTGTTTCGCCACCGCCGCCACAGCCAGACCGCGCCCACTACCACTCCGGCAATCACCGGCACGGCGAGAAACGTATGCGTAATGCCGCGATGGTGCTTCAGCTCTTCAACCGGGCCTGCGAGTCCCCACAGGATGTCGATGTCGGCGGCCTCTGCGGCCAGCACGGCGGCCAGCGTGGCATACGCTGTTTTGCGGTTGAACCCGGCGCGGCCAATGCATGCGCCGGTAAGAAAATGGGTGATTGGCTCCATGGGCGGCGTGCCGTCTCTTCGAGCATACCCGAGCAGCCGCGAATTCTCCGCCGCCACGGCATGGAACGCATCGATGTCCGCCGGACGATCTCGACAAGACTTTCCGACCGCTGGCCACGCCGCCCGAAGCGCCGGGGAGACCGAGCCCGGAAAGCAGCCGGCGCATTCCGCCGAGGCGAAAAGGGCTCCGGCAGCGATTGAAAACCTGCCGGAACGCCCCTGGTTGCCGATTGAACGTCCTTACTGTACCGAAACGTTGACATAGAACGGCAGCGATACCTGGTTCTCGCTGCCGTATACGCCGACGCCCTCTCCGCCGCCGGGCGTCGTGCAGTTGCTGCCCGGTCCCGACTGCGGCACGCACTGGTAGCCCACCTGCTGCGCGGTCACTGTTACTGCATATGTTCCCGACGAAGTCGATAATTGCGCCTGCGGGCTGAGGTTCGCAGTGCTGCAGGCGCTCAGGCTAACGGCCAGCGCGCAACCCACAATCATCAGCACGATCATCGGCAGCCAGCCCGCCTTTGCGAAGGCTCTGCGGCGGAAGAACAGGCCCAGCATGCCGGCTCCGAAGAGCGACGCCAGCGTCACCGACGCGGCGGCGGCATTGCGGCTGGTTGTCGTGCCCACGGCGACGTTGGTGTTGATCGTCATCGTCACCGTGCCCGGCAGGCAGTTGTCGGCAGCAGCCGTCGTGCCGGAACAGGGAATCTGCACCGAATTCGGCGCCGTCGGCTGGTTGGGGTTCACCGTCGAGGGATAAGTGAACGAGCACTCGGAGTGGGGCGGCAGGTTATCGCATGTCAGGGTCACCGGGAAGTTATAGTCGTTCAACTGCCCGTTTTTGCCGGCAAAGCCATATCCCAGCAGGGAAGTCAGGGTCAGCGTCGTGCTGGCCGAGGAGCCTTTGGGAACGCTCAGCGTCGATGGACTGGCCGTAATCGCCACCAGCGGGCTGCGCAGCGCCTGGTACAACTGTGGTTCGGTACCCGTGAAGCCCTGGAAATTGGCGTCTCCGCTGTACACCGGCGTGATGTAGTGCGTGGAAATCACCGGCGTATACGTGGTGTTCTGCGGCATAGGCAGACAGCCCGTGATGAACTGCGCCGACGCGCTGTTGGCATTGGCCCCGCTGTTGACGATGAACTGGATTCCATCGCCCGAGTTGGTTGAGACTGTCGTCTGCGCCGGACAGGCGACACCGGAGTAATTCGTCAGGGCACAAATCGCCGCCCCCTGCCCGTTTGCCGACGTTCCCGGCGGGCACGTCGACGAGTTATCCATAAAGGTGATGGTTCCGGTCGGCACGCCGGCCGCGGTGTTAATGGTTACCGGGAGGCTGTATTGCCAGTAAGCCTGAGAGCCGTCATAGGGGATAGACCCGGAAACCGAGCCCGATTCCAGGACAAACGGCAGATACGACGGCGGGTTCGGGTCGAGAGTAAGACTGGTAATCTGCGACTTTGCGATTGTGGCATTCACCGTCATCGTCGACCGGCCAAAAGTGCGATCTCCTATGTACTCCACCGTGATGGCCTGCGATCCGGCCATGATGGGCGAAAGATGGAAACTCGCAGCGCCCGAGCTATTCAATGTTCCTGTTACTGTCACCTGCACCGGCACAGGCACAGGCCCGCAGGTCTGGTTGGCCGGGCACGATCCGAGCTTTGCCACCCAGGAAGTGAACGTCACTGCAACTTGTCCGCTCGGCGCAGCGCCGCCGGTCTGCTGCGAAACATTCACCGTGACAGGCGCATCGATGGCCTGGGCTGAGCTGGCAACGGTAGCGTTAAGCCGGGGAACGGCAAGCGCGGCCCCTGTTCCGCTCGCATCGATTACCGGCGCATTGACCGCATTGCCCGCAAACGAGATCTGACTGCTCAACGGGCCTTGCTCGCCCGGACCGGGATTCAGCGTCACAGCTACTTCGCATGCGGCTCCCGGAGCCACCGGACTGCTGGCTACGCATGTCCCATCGGCAGCAGTAAAGTCAGTCACCGGAACCGTATCGACAACCGGGTGGGTCGCCGAGTAACCGGTCACGGTCAGTGGAGCATTTCCGGTATTCGTCACCATCGCCGTCAGCACCGCCGATTGGTTCGGAGCCGTGAACGGGGCGAAGTTGAGCGATCCGTTCACGCTCACAAGATGCACGTCCAGCGCCGAACCGTCCGTCAGATATATATTGCTCGCCTGATCCAGCGCGATGCTGGTTGGGCTGGTCACGCCTGCAGCCACGGCCGTCGCGCTGCCCGGCGCCAGCGCTCCGTTCACCAGCGGAATGCGCTCGCTTCCGCCCGTGCTCGAAATGTATACCGCTCCGGAGGCATCCACAGCCACTCCGGTCGCGCCGCTCAGCGTATTCATCAGCGCCGTCGGCGCGCCCGCGCCGCCGGCCACCTCGAACAGATTCGCTCCGTCGATCACGTAGAGATTGTTGTTGGAATCCACCGCCACGGCCGAGGGCACAGTGAAGCCCGTGGTCATCATGGTTTCCGACTGCGCCACAATCGCCGGTCCGGTCTGGCCCAGCTTGCTCAGCTTTACCACTCGCGCGTTTGAAGGATCGGCCACATACACGTTGCCCAGGCCATCGGCCGCCAGCTGCAGGTTGCCGCCAAGGCCGCTGGCCAACACTACCTGCCCGCCCGCATTCAGCCCCGTCGGGCCAAACGGAACTTCGTAAACTTTGCCGCTGTCGGCAATAAACACATCGCCTGCGCCGTCCACGGCAACCCCGGTAGGCGCCGTCAGACCTGTGCCGATGTTCTTTGCGGTTGCCGGCGAGCCTGCGCCAGCCGCATACATGAGCACCGCACCCTTGCCGGCATCGGCGACGTAAACATTACCCCGCCCATCCACCGCGACCTGGCTGGGCTTGTTCAGGCTGCCGCTTGCGCCAAGGTTTGATTCCAGCGCCGGGCTCGCCTGCATCAGAGCGCCTGTGCCGGTGCCGTGCAGTCCGGTCGATGCCAGCACATTGCCGTTCTTGTCAAGCATCAGCAGCTTTGCCGAGATGCTGCCCACCGAGTGCGGCGTAAAGTTGATCGCTACCGAGCAGGACTTACCGGCGGCGTAGGCGGCTCCCGCCGAGCAGGTGTTCAGTGCGCTGGTTGGGTCGATCGAAAAATCCGGGGTCGTGTTCCCATCCTCGACGACGACAAAGTTTGCCGGAGTGACGCTGCCGTTGAACGTATAGCTCACCGGCACGTCGGCTGTCATCGTCTGCACTGGCGACGAACCAAGCTCGGCGTAGCTCAGATACACCTTCGCCACATCCGCCTGGCCGTTATTCTGCTTCTGCGTCGTGGGCACGTAAAGGATATTCCGCGCCCAGTCGATCGCCACCTCGCCCTGCGCCGGAACCGCGCTCACCTGGTAAGCAGCGCTGGTCTCCGGCGTGCCCGACGGATTGGGCACCACGAATACACCTTCGGAGCCATCGCTGATGTAGAGGTTCCCGCTCGGATCGGTAATTACTCCCGTCACGTTAGGTAAATCAGGATCAACGCGCGGCAGACCGGCATCGGTGGTGAGCACGTTCCCGGCCTGCCCGGCGGCAACCTGCGCCGCAGTGATCTCATATACACCCGGCAGCCCTCCGGAGTCCTCGACGAAAAAGATATCTCCCTCCGGATCGACCGCGATCGAAGTTGGCCGCTTCGTCATGGAAGAAATGATTTCGAACGTTGAACTGGACGACTGCGTGACCGAGGGATTGCTCCATGCGCTTTGTACGGCCATGCTGAAGATGAAGTTACCGCTGTTCTGGCTGCCGACGATGATGTTGTTGTTATTGCCGATCGCAATTCCCCACGGCTGAAAGTAGTAAGGAGAAAATCCGAAGATGCCGTATTGGGCAAAGGTATAAGGAGCAGTGCCGCATTCGTCTGCCGAGTTATTGGAGGCAGTAAGAACACTCAGCGTGCTCCAGGTCCTGGTTGCCGGGTTATACGGGAACATCAGCAGGCAGTTGTTCCAGTTACCCCCCACATATAGATTGTTATTCGGGTCGAGAAGAACAGCCGGGTTCTGATAGCCGCTTATACTGCCCAGCCCGCCGAGAGGAACGAGCGTGATCATTGGTCCGCCGTTGGCCGGAAATTCAAACAGCCCTCCATCGGGATACTCCTCGACCAGCCAGTCGCCGTTTGTATCGATCGCCGTCTGCAGAATCGTTCCCCATCCCGTGGGGTGATTGAGGCCAACGGGAGAGCTTGCCGTCACCAGCGGCCCGGAACTCTGCGCCTCGGCCGGCCGCGGCAGACCCAGAACCATCAGCAGCAGCGCGATTGCAAATCCCGCACTCCGGCGCGGTGAAGTAAACGACGTGGCCATAGCAATTCCTCCCAAAGCACTCTTCTCAATTCCAGCCGCGGACATTGCATCCCGGCGGCCGAGGCTTATCGATCTGTATGGCGCTCCCGCGGGCCGCCTCTTTGCCTGCCGGGAGCGCATTGGTTTTACTGCACAGTCACAGGCAGCACGAACGCCGGAGATTTCAGCGAATTCTGCTGCGAGTTCGCCGGGTCGTAAGTAATGATCTGGACGTTGTAAGTGCCCGCGGGCGTGGTCACCTTGGGCGCCGGCGGCGGCGTGGAATAGCCTGCATTCGTACACGCCGTGATGCCCAGGAACAGGCCCGACAACATACAGGCCATGCACAGCATCGCCAGATATGCGTTGAGCCGTTTGCGCCGGGCAATGAGCCCCAGCAGCCCGATCCCGAACAGACCGGCCAGCGACCACGGCGCCTGCCGCGCGAGGGAAGCATTCGCGCCGCCGTTCACAGGCACGTTCGTGCTGATCGTAACTACGGTGGTGGCCGGGCCTCCGCTTACGGGAATCTGTGGATTGTTGAAGGTGCACTCCGAGTAGGGCGGCAGCGTCGCCGGAATGCATTCCAGCAGCACGCCGGCCGTGGAGCTGAAGCCCACAAGCGGCATCAGCGTAAGCGTGGCCTGCGTGGGCGTTCCGGGCGTGATTGTCACCGTCGCCGGGCTCGCGGTGATCTGGACGCTCGGCACGATGACCTCGAACGGCGGCAGCGCAATTGCCTGGCTGGCGTAGTTCACGTCTCCGCTATAGAGAGCCGTCAGATTGTACGTTCCCAAAGGCAGATTCGTCGTATAGAACGTGGCCTGCCCCTGACCGTTCAGCGGGATCGCGCCCTGCACGCCCTGCGTTGGGTCAGCCGGAGTGCAGGAGCCATTCGTGTACGTCAGGCAGAATGTCACCGTTCCGGTCGGCGAACCTCCGCCCGCCACCGACGTAGTCACCGTCGCAGTGATCGAATCGGGCTCAGTCAGGTTCAGATATGTGCTTCCGTTGTAAACGGTCAGGTTCCCCGATGTTCCCGTGGGAGCAGCCACGGTGAATGTGGCTTTGGCCGGCGCCACAACAAACGTCGCCTTTGCCGCGCTGCCGGCAAAGCAGGCCGGCGTCGACGAAGAGCAGGTGTTCTGCGTGGTTCCTGCCGTTCCCTCGCCGGTGTATGTCGCGTTCACGGTATACGAGCCGCCCAGCAGGCCGGAGTAGGTGAATGTCGCCACGCCATTGGCGTTCAGCGGCTGCGTCTGCTCGGGCAGCGTTCCATTGGCCGAACTGCCCGCCAGGTTCACCGATCCACTCGGAGTTCCGGCGCTCGAAGTTACGGTTACCGTCACCGTCACAGCTCCCGGATAGACCACGCTGCTCGACGGCGTAATCGAAACAGCGGTCGAACTTGCCGGCCGCAGATCCTGAATCACATTGGCGGCCAGAGCCAGATTCAGTCCGGTTGCCGCATTGGCCGCATTGTTCATCACGGTGACCGAAGCGTTTGCCTGCCCTGCGGCCGGCGCCTGAATGGTCAGACCCAGATAGCACCAGGAACCCGGCGCGGTGCCGCTGCCCGGCGCGCATGCCGGAGCGTTCAACGTGGCTGCGCCAATCGAATAATCCGAAGCCGCTGCGCCGGAAATCGTATCGCTCGAGAAGGCGGCAAGCGCCAGCGGCGTATTGCCCAGGTTGAACAACTGCGCGTCGGCCTCGAAAGGCACGTTCGGATTGATCTCGCCTCCGCCGGCGTTGAAATTCATCGAACCGCCGATGCCAACCTGCGCCATCCCTGCGGTCGAGCCGCTGCCGTAAATGGCGTATACGTTCTGCTGCCCGTCGATCGCCACGCTCTTCGGAAGTGCGGCGTTGTTTGTGCCGAATCCCGCGGCCACGCGCAGCAGCCCGTTGATGTTGGGCGTGCCCGAAGACGCCTGGTACGGCACCCACACCAGCCCCGACGAATCGGCGATGAATACCGAACCGGAAGGATCGATCGCCAGCCCTGTCACGCCCTGCAAACCGGAAATCACTTCGGTCGCACCGCCGAAAGGCATCGCAATTTTCCACAGATTGCCTCCGTCTGCAACCCACAGGTTCCCTGCGCTGTCGGTTGCAATCGCCGAAGGACCGGTAAAGCCGGCGTTTACGCCCAGGCTGATCGGCGGCGCGTTTTGAAGCAGCAGCGCCGACTGCGGATTGGGAATTTCCACCACCTGCTTGTTGGTCTTGTCCGCAACAAATATGTCTCCTTGCGAATCGGTCGCCAGGCTTATCTGGCTTCCGAATCCGCTTGCAATCACCGTCGCCGAAGCCGCAAATTTGCCGTTGAGGCTGGGGATCTCGCTTACGCTTCCGTTGGCGCCGACGTATACATTGCCTGCGCCATCGACGGCTACGCCCGTCAGGCCCGAAAGATTCTTTGCAATCACTGTTCCGGATACCGGCGAAGTTGTCCCAGCGGGAAACATCACGACCTCATTCAGTCCGGAGTCGGCCACATAGGTATTGCCCTGCGCATCGGCAGCGACCTGCTGCGGCGAACTCAGCCCGGAGGCAATCGGCTGAATGACCGGCGCGGCCAGGCTGGAAATCGCGGCTGCCTGCCCGACTGCGGTTACGTAAGCATTGCTGCCCGCGATCACGTTGCCGCTTGCGTCCAGCATCTGGGCTTCGGCCGCCGTCTGGCCGGCCTCTGCCGGCGTCGCCTTGACGAAAAGCTGACACCAGCTGTACTGCGGATTGCTGATCTCTGTCGAGCTGAAGGCCGGATACGCAGCGCCCGCCGTGCACGGCGGTACGGCCGGCGTTACCGAAGGATCGGGAGTCGGGTTGGCCACCGCCGTAAAGCTGCCTGCTCCCACCTGACCAAAAGCGATGCTCTGCGGCGTCGTCGGCTGGCTGAATATGTAATACAGCGTGGCGATGCCGGACGGAGCGGCGGTCGCTTTCGTCGATCCGCTGCCCGTCACCAGGCTCGTCGCAATCTCAAAGCTCGTGTTGCTCAGCCCGCTTCCCTGCACGTAGAAGCTCATTCCGTTCAGTGCAGCCAGCGGATCGCCCGAAGGCGCGGCGATCGTGACCAGCTCATCTTCGGTAAACGAATTATTCGCCGTCAGCGTAAGATTTCCGCTCGAGCTTGACGCCGAATAAGCGGTAATTGCGCTGGCGCCGGCCGCGCCCACCGGCGCCGGTCCCGCGATGGCCGCGCCCGGCTTCCATAACACGATGGATGAATACAGGCAGGTGGCGTCGATGGTCGCCTGACTGGTCGAATCGCAGTTCGGCGCAAGCGTTCCCGGCGGCGCCCAGTTGCTGCTGCCTCCTGTCGGGATCCACAGATAGCCGCGGGGGTCCACCAGAACCGCATGCCCCGCATACACCGGCGAAACCATCACTGTGTCGTTCCAGTTCAGATTTGGTGAGGCAGGCGTGCCCTCATTCGGGATCATGAAAACGCCGGCGACATTGCCGCTATAGCTGGAGTTGTTGATGCTGGTGAAATAGAGATTGCCCTGTGCATCGAATGTGAGTCCGGAAATTCCATCGAAGCCGGCGCTGGGCGGATCGATCCGCTTCAGCGTTTGCTCAATCGATCCGGTGCCGTTGCCGTTGATTCCCGATGTGCCGGCGGGAATCTCGTAAATGCCCGGCACTCGCGTGCTCAGCGTCGATCCGTATATGTTCTCGATGAAGAACAGATTGCCGGCGTGATCCACCGCGAGATTGGAGACGAACTGTTCGAGGCCGGTAATGATGCGCACCACGGAGCTCACCGCTCCGGACGAGTTCACCGTGAACTTGTCGATCTCCCCCTGGGTCGACCAGCTTACATAAAAAGTTCCGTCGTCGCCCACGACAAGATCCTGCGGCGCAACCGCCGTGGGAACGCCATTGATCGTCACCTGCGGTCCGGTCCAGATCGCCGACGGACCGAAGTCCCAGGTCCCTTTCGCCGCGTCGTAGGGAGCCCTGCAGAACTGCACCGCGCTGCCGTAACGGTCGGTCACATACATGTTGTTCTGGGCGTCGAATGCAATCGCCGCATTCCAGTACGTACCCGAAGCCTCCAGGGTCGAGCAGTTCGAGTTCGTATTCTTCGGCGCCGGTCCCACGACCAGCGTAGGCTCCGACGCCCCCGGGGCAAGCTGATATATATCGCTGTTCGCCGAATCGAGGAAAACAATATTGCCGTTCGGCGCAATCCTCGACGAGTAGATCTGGCCCCAAAGGCCCGTCGATCCGTGATTGAAGGGGATCACCGAGCCAGCGGTTACCGGCGCCGGCGCATGGATCGGAAGTTGTCCCACGGCTATGCCGGCCGGCATCATTCCGGCACTCAGAACCAGGCACGCCGTCCGTACAACTCTGCGAAGCACCGCAGCAGACTCGATGGCCATACATCTCCTCCCAAACATTCGCAATCCGAACGGCCTTTTTGTGAGCAATGCGCCGGCCGGCCATTCTTTTCTTATCAGCGGGCGCTCGATTCCTGTTCCCAGGGCGGCGCATCGCCTGCCCCAAACCATCGCTAGAATGTAAACTTTGCTTCCATCTCCATCAGCCGGTTGCCCACCTTGATATCCGCCACGCCGAAGTTCTGGTAGGTGAGCACATTCTGCGTAAGCGCCTTACCGGCCGTCGCGTTCTGAAAAGCCAGCGTCACATTATTCGAGTTCTCGTTGTTGAACGACACCAGAGGGTGATTGAAGACATTGAATGCCGCCACTCGCAATTGCAGCGTCTTGCCCTCGCCCGTCGAAAAATTCTTCATCAGCGTCACGTCGTGATCGAGATAGGCGGGTCCGTGCAGATAGGGAAGCCGAAGAGTTCCGTTGCTCTCCGGCAGCGGCAATCCAAAGCCCAGCGGGTTCACGTACTGGTGCACCTTCGGTCCGCCCTTGATATTGCCCACCACCGTCGGCATCAGTTGTACGTCCGGCGTGCCCAGCCACACCGACGGGTTCATCTGCGTTACGCACAGAGACGTGCCCGACGAATTCGCCGGAATGCCGTACTGCGTCGCGCAGGTCGAGTTGCTCTGCGGGCTCGACTGGTTCTGGTAAGCGGTCTGCACCGGCAGAATCGACCCGTATCCGAAGCTGAAGTTCTCGCCATTGACCGATGCCAGCGGGAAACCGCTCTGCACCGTTGAAACCCCCGAAACCATCCACCCATTCGCTACCTCGGAGATCCACCGGCTGCCGCCGCTGTACCGCTGCCCCAGATTCAGGAAGTAATGAATGTTGAAGACCTGCGTGCGGTCGTACGGCACCGGGTTGTAATCGTTGCGCAGGTTCACCGGATCCACGATGATGTTGTTGTAGGAAGACGCCGTAGCCAGGTTCTTGGCGAAGGTATAGTTCGCTCCAAAGGTCAGCATGCCCGCCTGTTTGTTCCACTGCGCCTGCAGGCTGCTGTAGTTCGAATAGAAATCGTGCTTCAGCTGGTAGATGCTGTTGTAGAACGGGTATGGCCGGAAGACGTCCACCTCCTCCGTGTTCATGGAGCTGATGCCGCCGGAAGTATTCTGGACAATCTCCATCTGCGGCGGCACGTTGCAAAGGCAGATCGTGAACAGATTGTTCTGCTGATTGAAGGGATTCTTGTTCTGCGGGCAGCCCGTCTCGATGCCGCAGATGATGTTCAGATTGGACGCGCTGTTGTAGCTGCTGCCGTTGTACGATCCCAGGTTGACGTTATGACTGCCCACGTAGGCAACCGAAAGAAACGATGGACCGAAATGCAGAAAGCCGATGCCGGGCACAGCCCGGTCGACGCCGAAGTTGTATTCGTAATAAATCGGCCGGTTGGTATCGGTCGGCGAAAGCGTGTAGGCGGTGAAATCGGGCGGATTCAAAGGCGTCTGGCTGTCGATCAGGTTGAAGTTCAGCGTGCCCTGCAGAATGCTGGTCTTGTAGCCCTGCGCCGTTGCAGCCGCCAGCGCATAAGGATTGAACTGCTCCTGATTGCGGTAAACTCCCCAGCCGCCGCGAAGAATCGTCGTCTGCTTGCCTAAAATGTCCCACGCTACGCCCACGCGCGGCGAAAAATACGCCTGCTGCGGCGAGTTCACCGAGTTCGATACGCCGGTCTTCTGCGAAAACCATGTAATGCCCGGCATGCTCAGGCTCGTGCAGTTCCTCGTATAGCCGCCGCATTGCTGGTTGTACAGGCTGTCGGAGAAGGTCGCCAGACCGTTGTTGTGCTTATCCACCCACGGTCCCAGGTGTTCGATGCGCGCCCCCAGGTTCAACGTCACATTGCGCAGCTTCCATTGATCGTTGGCGAAGCCGGCTACCGTCATGTAGCGCATATCGACGGTAGGCGTGAAGTTTGTCTGGGTATACGAGTCTGCATATCCTTCGTAGATCATCGCCGTCGGGTTAAAACAGCTTCCCAGATAATTGGCCCCCGAGTTCCGCTGCGTGCCCGCCGTATTCGGATTCTCGCAGCTTACAAACTGCGCCGAAGTGAACGGCACCTGGTTGTACTCGAAATAACCGTTGCCGGGATTGAAGGTGTACTCGCCCTGAGGGTAGGCATTACTGTCGGCAATGCCGTTGTATGTTCCCGTCTCCCAGTACACGCCGAACTGCAGAAAATGGTTCTTCTTCTGCCAGCTCAGATTGTCCTGCAGGATCGGATCCACCTTCTTGGTGTGCACCTGGTTGTTGTAAAAGCCGCCCGGCATGGCGAGCACGGGATAACCGCTGCCGGCGCTCGCGCCTATCGCAGGCACCGAGTAATCGCCGCCGTTTTTGTACATTCCTAGGTAGTCGAAGTTGCCCAACCCCGCGCTTCCGCAACTGCCCGAAGCGCGTAAAGACGCATTCAGACAGTTGTAGGCATTCATGTTGAACCGCTGCGCCGCCAGCGGATTGCCCATCTTGCCCGGCAGGCTCACAAACGACATCGCCGCAATGAACTCATTGGTCATGGTGGTAAAAATCCGCGTATACCGCGCCGAAAGAACGTTCGACACATCCCCGGTCGAGACGTCCCCCGGATAGGGCATCGCAAAGTTCGGGAAATAGCCGAGCGCCACCGGATCCTGATCGACTTCGCGCTGCAGACCGTAGACCAGGAACAGCTTGTCCTTCTCGGTCAGGTCGTAGTCCAGCGTCGCTTTGAACATGGACCCGTTCTGCGTCTGCGAGATCGGCTGAATGTAGTTGTAGCCAAATGGATTCGTAAACGGGTCTGCGTTGGGCAGCGGAAACCAGTTGACCAGCGCCACGCCGGATGAATTGGCGTATGGCTGCGCGTTGTAGTTCTGCACCAGCGTTCCGTCAGGAAGATAGTTATCTGAGTTGCACATCGGCTGGATGGCGTTGGGATTCGCAGCGCCATCCGGCCGCGCTCCGCAAAGCTCGGCATCGAGCGACGCCGGACTGAAGTCTCCCTGCCGCTCGGCCATCGTCGGCACCCAGGTGGAGATCGCCTGCTGGTTGGCCTCGAATACCTGATTGAAATACTCGAAGCCGGCAAAGAAGAACATTTTAGGGTTGGTGCGATTGAAATGAGTGAAAGGCAGAACGA
>DATGLJ010000248.1:0-6322 GCA_035294185.1 Occallatibacter sp.
CACCAGGCCGATGCCCTGCCAGCGCAGTACGGCTTCCGCTCGGACATCGCTTTCTATACCGCGCACGGCGACGTCTTTGCGTGGATATGTGCCATACTTTCAGTAGTGGCAGTCGGCTGGTCGATAGCAAAAAACGAGCCGCGGAAGATGATTTCCTGAATCCGCCAGGACCGCCGGCAAGCTAACTTGCTGAATCAAGTCAGGTCACACGAGCCATGTCGCTGAACGATCTCGAATTCGCCTACGCTCCCGTTCGCACCCAGGTGCGCGACCTGCGGGAGTATCTTTGACCCTGCCCGCATTCGCCGGGAACTCTCTGAAATTGAAACCAAGCTGGCCGACCCCTCAGTCTGGTCCGATCCGGCCGCCGCGCAGCCTTTAATGCGTGATCGCAAGCGCCTCGAGCAGCTCGTCGCCGACGACGAAGAGCTGGTCCGCCGCAGCAGCGATATCGATGCTTATTTCGAGCTGGCCCGCGAGGGCGAGGATGTTCTTCCGGATCTGGAGAAGAGCATCAGGGAGCTGGCCGCTTTTGCCGAAGCCCTTGAAGCGCGGACGATGCTGAGCGGCGAGGCCGACCCGCTCAACGCCATCGTCACCGTGCATCCCGGCGCCGGCGGCACGGAAAGCCAGGACTGGGCGGAGATGCTGATGCGCATGTATCTGCGCTGGGCCGAACAGCAGGGCTTCAAAACCGAGATCAACGACTACCAGGCCGGCGAAGAAGCGGGCATCAAGTCGGCGACTTTCACCATCGCCGGCGAATTTGCCTTCGGCCAGCTCGCCGGCGAGAGCGGTGTGCATCGGCTCGTGCGCATCTCGCCGTTCGACTCGGCCAAGCGCCGGCATACCTCCTTCGCCTCTGTCTTCGTCTCGCCGGAGATCGACGACTCGATCCAGGTGGATATCAGGCAGGAGGACCTGCGCGTGGACACCTACCGCTCGGGCGGCAAAGGCGGCCAGCACGTGAACACGACCGACTCGGCCGTGCGCATCACGCATATTCCCACGGGCATCGTCGTGCAGTGCCAGAACGAGCGCTCGCAGCACAAGAACCGCGACAAGGCCTTCAAGATGCTGCGCTCGCGCCTTTACGAATACGAGCTTGAAAAGAAGCGCGCCGAAACCAAGAAGCTCGAAGACTCGAAACTCGACATCAACTTCGGCTCGCAGATCCGGTCCTATGTTCTGCAGCCCTACCGCATGGCCAAGGACCACCGCACCAAGGTCGAGGTGGGAGACGTGGACAAGGTGCTCGACGGCTATCTCGAACCATTTCTGCGCGGCTACCTGCTGGCCAAGCGCCGTGGCACGGCGGTTTCGGCCGGCGCCGACGACGAACTTGATGTTTAGCGCCGCGTCAGCGATCGACAACTGCAAACTGCGAACGGTGAACTTATGACTACCGACATCATCGACGAAATGCTCCGCAACTCGAAGACCATCGCCGTCGTCGGCATGAGCGACAAGCCCAGCCGCGCCAGCTACAACATCGGCCGCTATCTCGCCCAGCAGGGTTATCGCGTGCTGCCGGTCAACCCTGTGCTGAAAGAAATCGACGGCCAGCCCGTCTATGCCACGCTCGACGAGGCGCAGGCCGTGGCCCGCCAGAACGGAAAGGGGATCGACATGGTCGACGTCTTCCGCGCCAGCGAGCACGTGCCGCCCATTGTCGACGACGTCATCCGTCTCGGCATCCCCTACCTGTGGCTGCAGGACGGCGTCGTACACGACGAGGCCGTAACCCGCGCCCAGGCCGCCGGCGTCAGGTGCATCCAGAACGACTGCATCTTTCGCCAGCACGCTGCCCGCGTTCGGTAACGCCCGTTCCTCCGGTAAACTGAGCCCAGGAAAGCAGGATTCATCGAGAATGCGCCGCATCCTGTTTATTTTCGGCATCGCGCTGGTCCTGGCCGCAAACCGCCCCGCGCAGGCAGCCAGTTCCGCCGGCGCCGAACATCTGCGCGTGCAGCTTGTCGCCCCGCATCCTGCGCTGCCCATTAACCAGCCTGTGGACGCAGGCCTTTACTTCAGGCTTGAGCCCGGCTGGCACGTCTATTGGCAGAACGCCGGCGACTCGGGCGAGCCGCCGCAGATCCGCTGGACGCTGCCGGCCGGAATCGCCGCCGGCCCGATGCAATTTCCGTCTCCGCGGCGGCTGCCGCTCGGCCCGCTGATGGACTTCGGCTATGAGAACGAAGTTCTGTTTCCCTTTACGCTGACAGCTGGCCCGCAGGCCAGACCCGGTCCCGCCACCTTACGCGCCCATGTGAGCTGGCTGGTCTGCCGCGAGGTCTGCATCCCGGGCAAAGCCGATCTTGACCTTACGCGAACCGTCGGCGGCACAGCCGGCGCAGCCTTGCTCGAACCGGATGCAGGCATCATTCAGCGCCTCGGGAACAATCTTCCTCTGCCGCTGCCCAGCGCAGATCGCGCGGTCTTCCAGCCCACCTCGACCGGCTTCCGTCTGGAAGTCGATACCGGCCGGCCGGAGAAACAGGCAGCGTTCTTCCCCGCCGATCAGGAGGTCATCGATAACCCGTCGCCGCAGCAGGTAACGCCCACGGCGACCGGCCTTATCCTCGATCTGAAAAAAGACGCAAACCTGACGGCAGCTCCGGCGCAGCTGAATGGCGTAATCGAGCTCTCCGGCGGACGCAGTTACCGGATCGCCGCCAGGCCGGGAACCATTACAGCAGCAGCCGAAACACGCGCAGGCGCTGGAACCCGGGGTCCGGCTGCACTGGCGCGCATCGCAGGCCTCGCCTTCATCGGCGGCCTGCTGCTCAACCTGATGCCCTGCGTCTTCCCGGTGCTGTTTCTGAAGGGCCTGGCGCTGGTGCAGGCCGGAGGCGAAGAACGCCGCCGGCTGCGGCTGCACGGCCTCGTATATACCGTCGGCATTCTCGTCTCCTTCTGGCTGCTGGTGGCCGCGCTCCTCGGCCTGCGCGCAACGGGCGCAACGCTCGGCTGGGGATTCCAGTTTCAATCGCCGGTCTTCCTCATGCTGATGGCCGCGCTGCTGTTCTTCCTCGGCCTGTCGCTTGCCGGCCAGTTCGATATCGGCCTCACGCTCACCGGCGCCGGCCAGTCGCTGGCCGCAAAGCAGGGCTGCGCAGGCAGCTTCTTTACCGGCGTGCTGGCCGTAGTGGTTGCCACGCCGTGCGCAGCGCCGTTCATGGGGGCAGCCATTGGCTACGCGCTGGCCCAGCCAGCCGCTATCACCTTTGCCGTCTTTACCGCGCTCGCCCTGGGCCTTGCCGCGCCGTATCTCGCCCTCGCGTTCAGGCCCGCGTGGACGCGCATCCTGCCCAGGCCCGGCGCGTGGATGGAAATCCTCAAACAGGCCGTCTCGGTGTTCCTGTTCGGCACGGTCATCTGGCTCGCCTGGGTGGTGGCGCAGGCTTACGGCGCCAATCTGCTGCTCGCGCTGCTCTCGATTTTCCTTCTGGTGGCCATCGCCGGCTGGTTTCTCGGCCGCTGGCCGGCGCGAGGCTGGGCCACGGCGATCGCCGCGGTCATCCTCATCGCCGCAATCATCGGCGCCATCGCCGCGCCTGCCAGGCTGGCAGTCTCTGCCGGCCGAAATGGATTACAGAGCGGCGCCAGCCAGCAATGGCAGCCCTGGTCGGCCGACGCCGTGCAGAAATCTCTCGCCGCCGGCCGGCCGGTCTTTGTCGATTTCACCGCCAGCTGGTGCCTGAGCTGCCAGGTGAACGAACGACTGGCTCTCGCCCATCCTGAGGTAGAGCAGGCCTTCCACAACCACGATGTGCTTCTGCTCCGGGCTGACTGGACGCGCGAAGACCCCGCCATTACGAAGGCGCTCGCCGCCCTGGGCCGCAGCGGCGTGCCGGTCTATGCGCTCTACATCCCCGGAGAACCGAACCCGCGCCTTTTGCCGCAGGTGCTTACCCCGGGCCTGGTCGCTGCAGCGCTGACAAACCTGCCAAAAGCAGAGAGCGAGAGGCCGGCCGGACAGGGAAACTGAAGCCTTTTGCCTTCGCTCTACGCCGTCTCCGCCCTCAAAAATACTGCGGGACAACGGAAAACGAGAATGCAAAGGCCGCGGGAAGGCTCGCAGCGAAACCTGCCCGCCTGCTGCTCCGTCAAAGAGCGGAGAAGACCCTTCCGGCACCCGAATTTGCTTTTACAATGTCCATCGAGGAGGTTGAACGCCATGAAATCTCTCGCCTGCTTAGCTGTCTCCGCAATCGCCGCCGCCATGATGCTGCCGCTCGCCAGCGCTCAGGGCCCGCGCGTGGGCGAGCCGGCGCCTAACTTCACGGCAACCGACTCCCACGGCCGCACCCAGACCCTGTCCAGCTTCCGGGGTAAGTTTGTCGTGCTCGAGTGGCACAACAACAGCTGCCCGTACACCAGGAAGCACTACGAATCCGGCAACATGCAGGCGCTGCAGCGGGAGTGGACCGCCAGGGGCGTCGTGTGGTTCACGGTGATCTCTTCAGCGCCCGGCCAGCAGGGCTATATGACCTCGTCGGAGGAAAACCAGTATCTCGCCAGGATGCACGCCGCCCCGACCGCCGTTCTCATGGACCCCGACGGCAAACTCGGCCATCTCTACGACGCCAAAACCACGCCGCAGATGATCGTCATCGACCCCAGCGGCAGGATCATCTACGACGGCGCGATCGACAACCGGCCCACGCCGGATGAGAGCGACATCAAGGGCGCAGACAATTACGTAACCGACGCGCTGACCGCGGCCATGGCCGGCAAACCGGTCGCCGTCAGCCACACCCGTCCTTATGGATGTTCGGTGAAGTACGCGGATTGATAATTCATCGCTTCAGCCGCAGCAGACTCGCGCGGTCGATCACGTTTCCGTCCTCGATCAGCGTGGAAATATTGCGCGCGTTCCAGATATTGATTGTCGGGTCGCCGTCGACGACGAGGATATCGGCGCGGCGGCCGGGCGCGATCCGGCCCAGTTCTGTCCAGCCGAATTGCAGCGCATAGTTGTTGGTCGCCGCGGCCAGCGCCTCGCGGGGCGAAAGCCCGAGCCGCACCAGCAGTTCAAGCTCCGTGTGCAGCGATATGCCCGGCATTGTTCCCATTGCGTCCGCGCCGCTGCCGGCCAGGTAATGGGGAAAGGCGGCGAAGATCGTCTCATTTACGCGCCACAGCCGCATCGCCGCCTGATCGGCCTTCTTCTGCTGATCGGCTTCCATCCAGCGCTGTCCCGCTGCAGGTAAGTGCCGCGTCCACTGGGGCAGCGGGTAGGTCATTTCGCCGGTCGCCGGATCCGTCGGATGAAACATTCGCGCCGGATCGAGAAGCGAAGCCGCAGGCTCCTTCCACAGGTTGCGATGCCCCGGCAGTTCCACGTAATACATGCTGAAGGTGGGCAGAAGAGCTGCGTGGTGCGTGGCCAGAAAGTGCGCATACTGGCGGAGGTGCAGATCGGTCTGGGGAATGCGCGCCGAGTAGTCGCGAGCTGTTGACGCCGCCGGGCCAAAGGGATCGTCCACCAGCGGCCGCTGCAGCTCGTCGGGAATCACGCCGAGGATGTACTGGTCCATGTGAACCAGGGAGTCGACGCCGGCTTCGACTCCCACACGGTAAGGCGTCGCCACGAAATCTCCGTATGCCGTCAGGCGCATGTCATGCGCGCGGGCAATGATCCATTGCGCATTGGCCGCAGTGACTGCCGGCCCCAGGAGCACCACCTTTGCGCCCATCTGCGCAATATCGGCAATTTGCTGCGCCGTGTCTTCCGGGCTCAGTTCGACGGGCCGCGCACCCTCGCGCAGCTTGCCCACCCACTCCGGCCTGCGCGCCAGCAGGCTCCAGTTGTCGGTCGTGCCCACCGAATCGATGGCGTAAATGTGCGGGCCGGGGTGAGCGTTGAAGTCGATGTAGCCGCGTTTCTCGTCGGCGCGCGCGACCACCGTGGTCACGCCCATGTACAGATTGGCGTTAGCCTGCGCCTGCGAGTTCATGCCCGCGTAGCCGTCCACCAGCCCGGGGATCAGAAACTTCCCTGTGCAGTCGATCACCTGCGCGCCTCTGGGAATGGCTACGGCGCCGGCCGGGCCCACGTCGGTGATGCTGCCGCCGCGAATGAGCACCACTGCATTCTTCAGATCGTGGGCCGAGTCGCCCCAGTTGGTCACATCGACGACCGTGCCGCCGGTCAGCGCCAGCACAGCCTCCGGGGCGGCCTCGCTCTGCTGCGGCGCTCTGGCTGCCGCCATGGATCGAGATGTGACAAGGACTGCCAGCAAGAGGAAAAGGAGGCCGGCAGCGGCAATGCGGCCAAGAAATGATGGATAACGCATGCGGGAGCGATCTGCCGAAA
>DATGLJ010000249.1:0-5805 GCA_035294185.1 Occallatibacter sp.
ATGCCAGGGGGCGAAACAGGGACCGGCGCACATGGGCCAGGCAGGGGAAATTCAATGACCGGAGCGCCAGCCGGCCGCGCAGCAGAAGACCCTGCCGGCCTGCCTGTTGGTCCGGAGCCGGGAAAGCCGGCGATCTTTCCGCGACTCTCTGCCGGACTCGTCATGGCGGCCGCGGCCGGGATCTGCCTGATTGCCGCGTCCGGTTGCAAATCGTCAGCCGGCCCTGCCCCTTTTCAGGATCTTGGAGCCGGCGTCTCCAACGTTACGGGGCTGAAGGGCAGCCTGAAGGCGCGCTGGGCGGGCAATGCGGCGCAGTACCAGCTGGAAATCGAGCCGATCAGTCCGCTCGAGAGCGCGGGATTCTCGTATGTGATGGCGAATCCGCCCGGGCCGCTGGTTCTGCACATGAAGCTGATGGACGCGACCGGCTACGCCGTCTGCGGAAAGGATGTTCTGTTTCCCTTCGACCGCTCGAGACCGGGCGAAGCGGAGCGGGAACGCGGGCAGGATTTGTTGCAGGCTACGACTGGCGACGATGGCAAGGTAGTGTCGCTGAGCGCGCAGGGAATTCTGCCTTGCACTGCCGAGCAGTACAGGCAGGCGGATTACTGGGATTTCTCCACCAATTTTCCAACGCTTGCCGAACAGGACGAGTTAAGAAGGCGCGCCGCCGCGCTCAAAGCCAGACAGGAAGCGCAAAGACGCGCGGCGGAGGATCGGCAAAAGGCGGGGTCATCGGCCTTCTACATGGAGGGAGACGACCAGGCAGCCGGGTACGACGCCGCGCGCAAAGTGCTGGAGACGCAGCTCAGCAGAAGTTTTCTGGTGGCCGGCCAGGGACAGCAGACGACGGCAAGCCTGTGGGCAAGCGACGGCATTTTATTCCGCTACAAGTGCGACCAGCACTCCCGCTGCGTGTTGACCAGCGCGGGCGGAAGGCAATCGCTGTCGGTCACGGCGCTGCAGTAGGGAGCGATTTTTCTTTTGGTCTCCGGCTGCTGTTCGCCGCGCGAGGCAGACTGCGATGGAGCTTCTCTGCTGCGCGGCCTTACTCGGCGTGCAGCACCACGTCGAAGAGCAGCAAACTTACGGTCGTGAAGACGATGTCGTAGCCGGCCAGCATCCTGATCCACAGGCCTGGATCGCTTTCACCGGTGAAAATGGCACCGGTTGCCACCACCATGGCCAGCAGGGCCGGCATGAAGATGGGAAACAGGATCAGCGGCAGCAGCAGTTCGCGGTTCCGCGTCCTGATGGACAGCGCGGCAAAGAATGTGCCGTTGGCCACGAGCGCCCATGTGCCCAGGGGCAGCACCAGCGCAAGCAGGCGGGCGTCGCCCTGGATGCGCAGGTTATAGAACGCAAAGAAGACCGGCGTGAGCAGCAGCTGCACGATGGTCACAAAGAGAAAATTCGCCAGCACCTTGGCCAGGAACATTTCGGCGCCGGGCGCAGGCGCCATGCGCTGCGCATCGAGGACATGGTGGCGAATCTCCCGCGCCCAGGTCTGGTTCAGCGCGCTTACCGAGGCAAAAAGCGTGGCTGTACAGAGCACGCCGCCGGCGATTTCGCGGCTAAAGGCTCCGCGCGGATCGAAGGCCAGCGAAAAGAGCACCACGACCAGCAGCGCAAAGAACAGCATCGCATTGATTGCTTCGCGCGAGCGCCACTCGATGCGCAGGTCTTTGACGAGGTGAGTCCACAAGGCGCTTGTCATCGGCGAACCCCTTCGGTGTGCTGCGGTTCCTGCGGGCGCGCGTCCCTGGTCAGCTCCGCCAGTCGCACCGGCTCGCCGATGGCCTCGGCCGCGCGCAGGTAATCGTCGGGGCTCAGCACCAGCTGCGTTCCGCGCGTTCCGGCCGACACGCTGATCTTGTCGAAGAGGATCGCGGTTTCATCCACAAACACCGGGAACGGCTTTTTTGCGCCGAATACCGTAACGCCGCCGCGAATGTAGCCGGTGAGCGGCTGCACATCCTTGAGCGAGACCATCTCCGCCCTGCGCAGCCCGGCGGCGCGGGCAAGTTTCCTGAAGTCCAGCTCCGCGTCGCCGGGAATGACCGCGAAGACAAAAACGCCCGGACCGCCGGTCGTCAGCAGCGTCTTGAAGACCTGCCCGGGCGGCATGCCGATCTTCTTTGCGACGGCAATGGCCGAGAGATCCGCGGGGTCGACCTCGTACTCGATCAGCTCGAAGGGAATCTTCAGCGATTCGAGAAAACGCGCGCCGTTGGTTTTCATAGCGTAGGTTCTCCGGGCGAAATCGAGATCAGCCGGCCAGCCTGCAGCGTGAGCACCCGGTCGGCAATGGGCGCGGCCAGATCGCGCTGATGCGTCGTCAGAACGATGGTCCGGTTGTTCCGCCGGAACCGGGCCAGCAGTTCAACCATCTGCCGCGCGCTTTCGATATCCATATTGGAGAAAGGCTCGTCGAGCAGAAGCAGCTCAGGCGCGGGCAGCAGCACCCGCGCCAGCGCGGTGCGCTGGCGCATGCCCTGCGAATACTGGCCCAATGGGCGGTCGAGGGCCGGATCCAAACCTGCCTGTCGCAGCGCCTCGGCGGGGCTCAGGCACTTGCGGTCCGGACAAGCGGATGAATACAGGCTGGCGAAATAACGCAGGTTCTCCTCGGCGGTCAGCTCGTCGTAGAGCATGGCTGCATGGCTCATGTAGCCGATGCGCGCCCGCGCCTGCTGCGGCTCAAGATCGCCGAATACCCGCACCTTGCCGAAGCTCGGCCGCAGCAGGCCGGCCAGCACGCGCAGCAGGGTGGATTTTCCGGCGCCGTTTTCTCCCAGCACCACGTAGCAGCGGCCCGGCTCGAAATCGGCCGAAACCTGCCGCAGAGCGGCGAAGGAACCAAATAGTTTGGAGACTCCCTCGACCCGGGCGCTGAGGGAGAAACCTTCGGCCTCGGGTTTGGCGGCGGGCATTTGTTCCTGGGCTGCGTTCAGTTTGCGGCGGTCTGAGTTGCCGGCTGCGCGGCGGAGGCGGTTTTTGCCGGCGCATACTTGCTGGCGCACTTGGCCTGCAGCACGGTGGCGTGGAAGACGCCGTCGCGTCCATAGGTGCCCTCGGCCAGCGCCTGCGCGTCGTCCTTGAAGGTGTCGGGCGGCGGCTCGGCTCCCTTGTACTCCACCT
The DNA here is from genome assembly GCA_035294185.1 of Occallatibacter sp. Taxonomy (GTDB): domain Bacteria; phylum Acidobacteriota; class Terriglobia; order Terriglobales; family Acidobacteriaceae; genus Telmatobacter. The sequence continues at coordinate 3,142 of DATGLJ010000249.1, forward strand.
TCAGCTGGCGGCCGGCCGCAGCCTTCGGCGAGTGGCTCTCGAACTCGTCGAGCACAAAGTCGACATGGGTGCCGTTCTGCACAATCGAGCCGGGCCTGACGAATCCCTCTACGCGCAACTGGCTGCGATAGGCCTTCTGCCCCATTCCGCCAAGCTCGGCGATGGTCACGTAGTAGCTCTTGTTGGCGTTTACGCCTGTGACTGCAAGCCAGGTGACGGTGCCCAGAATAACGGCCACAGCAATGCCGATGCGCAGCGAATTGGCAGGGATCTTCATCGCTGATTTAACGATACGAGCCGAGAGAGCCGGGGTCAACCCGCAGCCGGCGGCGGCGATTGCACGGGGTTTCGAGGCCGCGCCGGCGTCTATGCCGCTGAAAGCGGTCTGCATCCCGTCCCGCTATTCCTTCGCCGAACGCAGGGCAGCGGCGGCGCGATCCAGCGCCTGCGCCAGCACGGCGAGCTGTGCGTTAGCCCGGGCCGCGTCATGCTCGTCGATTGCCTCGTTTACTCCCGGAATGACCACCGCCGCGTAGCCTGTGTATTCGCCGGGCGCGTAGATGGTATGCCGGTACCAGGGCCGATTCGGCAGTCCGGCATCGCTCAGCAGCGCCGTTTCGGTCTGCCGCAGCGCCTGATTCAGCCGCTTCAGGCTGCCGGACGGATCCTCCTGCTCAGCGCGCGCGCGCTCGGCGGCGGCCCGCCAGCGCTCGGCGGCGGCCTGCGCCGGCGCAAAGTCCAGACCCGATAAACCCGCATCCGCGGCTTTGCGTTTTGCCGCATCGAGATACGAGCTTACCTCGCGCGCATAGGCGACATAGTCGTAGGGCAGCACGTCGGCGTCGGCCATGCGCAGCGTCTCCAGGCCAAGCACCCGCGCCATCTCCTGCAGGTATTCAAAGTGCGGATCGGCGTTGCGCGTAAACCAGGCATAGTTGTCGAAGGCCGAGTGGTAAACGCCGTACGGGCCCTCGGAGCCGATATCGGTCGAAGGCACGCCTGCGTGCTGCAGAAACGGAGTGTAGTCGGAGCCCGAACCGAGCGAGCCGACGCGCGCGTCGTTTGCCGGTCCTCCTGTCTGCTGCTCGTGATGCTCGTTCTCCGGCGGCCGCGCGTTTTTCCACTGCTGATAGACGGTCGATCCCGCAGGACTGGGCACCGCGCGCGCCACGTCGCGCACGAACTCTTTGAGCGAGGGCACCGCCGAGGCGGTAAAATTCGGCCCCGAAACGGCCACATCCACGTTGAAGTAGGCCACCGCACGCCTCAGTTCCGCGCCATGCTGCTCGACCCACTCGGTCGAGCCGACGAGGCCCTGCTCCTCGGCATCCCAGCTGCAAAACAGGATGGTGCGCTTCGGCCGCCAGCCTGTGCGCAACAGCTCGCCTGCGCCGCGCACCGCTTCCAGCATGGCGGCCGTTCCGCTTCCCGGATCCACTGCGCCGTACACCCACGCATCGCGATGATTTCCGGTCACAACCCATTCGTCCGGATATTCGGCTCCGGAAATTTTGCCGATCACGTCCCAGATCGTCCGCCGCTGGTAATTCTGTTGCGAGATCAGACGCACCACCACGCCGCCCGGTCCGAGGTGATAGCGGAAAGGCAATCCTCCCTGCCAGCCCTCGGGTGCGCCGGGTCCTTTCAGCGCTTCGAGAATCGGCGATGCATCGCGATAGCTGAGGGGAATCGAGATAATGTGCGGCTGGTTGCCGCTGGGTCCGGTTATGTCCTTGAACCGCGCCGCATCGGGCAGGTCCATTGTGGAGGGCGCGCCCGGCGTCTCAGGGTCGCCGGAATAGCGGAACAGGTACTGCACCGAGCCGCGCTGTACCCCGGTCGCCGGCCGCCACGGCCCGTTCGGCCACGGGTCGCCCTTCACGTAGCCGTCGTCCTGCGGATCGGAGTAGATCAGCACGCCGGCCGCGCCGCGCTGCTCGGCAAGATAGACTTTCACGCCGCGAAAGTTCTCTCCGTAGCGGCAGATCACGATTTTGCCGTGGAGGTCGATGCGCCGGCGGTCAAGCTCATCGAAGTCCTTCTGCCGGCCGTAATTGGCGTAGACGACTTCGCCGGTTACGTCGCCCGAGCCCGAAGAACCGTTAAACGGCATGACCACCCGCGGATTATCCGCCGCGCGGTCGCCGGCGACATGCTCCGGCGCGGGCCCGGACATCAGTTTGCGCCCATCCGGAGCAAAAGCCGTCACCTGCACCTTTTTCGGCCAGTTCATCAGCACGCGGTAAGGAACAATCTGCGTCTCAAGCCCGGCCTCCTGAAACCGCTGAGCGACATACTGCGCCGTCTTCAGGTCCGCGGGGGTTCCGGCCATGTGCGGTTCGGCGGTGAGCGTTTTCAGCTCCTGACCGGCCATGGCGGCACTGGGAACAGCCAGGAACTTATCCTCGAATCCGGCCTCGGCGGCGAAGCTCAGATAGCCGGGCACAGTGGTTTGTTTCTCGGTCGCGCCCGCAGGAGCGGCATCGATCGGCCGGGGCTGCTCGGATTGCTGCCGCGGCGAGGAGAGGATGGGCAATCCAGCCGAAACGAGCGCGACAAAAAGCGCTTTGCGCAGAAGCATGAAGGATCCTTAACCCGTCGGATATCCGGAGCGCATGCGCAAGCCGCGTCGATACCCGGATTACGCCACAGATTACACCGATT
>DATGLJ010000250.1:0-21703 GCA_035294185.1 Occallatibacter sp.
TTCGATCCGCGTTTATCTCTCTTTCACGCAATCGTCCGCTTCGGCGCTTCTTCGAGCGCTCCCGCATGGGAGCCAGGCTCAGCTCGCGCTTCATTGCGGGCACCACGGTAGAGGACGCGCTGCGCGCTGCCGAAGCGGTCAACGCCCAGGGCATCGCCGTCACGCTCGATTCCCTCGGCGAAAGCGTGACCACGTCAGCCGAGGCGCATCGCGCCGCGGAGGTTTATCACCGTCTGCTGGACGCCATCGCCGCGCGCCGGCTGAACGCCAACATCAGCATCAAGCTCACGCAGATGGGTCTGGAGATTTCGCCCAGACTGGCCGAGGAGATCGCCAGCAGCTTGGTGCAGCACGCGCACGCCGCCGGCAGCTTTGTCCGCGTCGATATGGAGGATTCGCGCCTCACGCAGGTTACGCTCGATATCGTGCGGCGCTTGCACGCCCGCCCCGGCCTGCGGGATTCAATCGGCGTCGTCATTCAGGCCTATCTTTACCGTTCGCAGTCCGATATCGAGCAACTGCTGGTCGACGGCATCCGCGTGCGGCTCTGCAAGGGCGCATATAACGAACCGGCCGAAGTCGCCTTCCCTCGCAAGTCCGACGTGGACCGGAATTTCATCCGGCTGGCCGGAATGCTGCTCGAAAGCCCCCTCTATCACGCCATCGCCACCCACGATGAAAACATGATCGCCGCGACCAGGCAGTTTGCCGCCCGGCACGGCATCGAACCCGGCCGGTTCGAGTTCCAGATGCTCTATGGAGTGCGCCGCGATCTGCAGCGCAGCCTTGTCCAGGAGGGATACAAGGTGCGCCTCTATGTGCCCTTCGGCACCGAGTGGTACCCGTATCTCATGCGGCGGCTCGCCGAGCGGCCCGCGAACCTGATCTTCCTTGCCCGGAACTTCTTCCGCTGAGCCCGATGAAGCGCGCCCGTTCAGCCCGCGTATTCCCTGGGCTTATCGCCGTCCCGGCTGCGGCGCTTCAGAAAAAACTTTGTCCTGCAGGTAGCGCAGCGCCACGGGAAATAGCCGAAGAGCTTGAAAAAACGCCTTTCGAGAATGCCTTTGCGCTCGATGCGCCGCACCCTTTCGCTGCCGCAATTGACACACAGAAGCTCTACGGCTGCTGCGTCCTGCTCATTCCGGCTCGCGGAAGACACCATCAGATTGCTCAAGTTGCTGGCCGACTCGCACGTCTGAGACACGCATACCTCCCGGTCGATTCCCGGCCTGACCGGGAATCTTTGTGCAATCCGCCCCGTCCAACGCCCTCAAAGCAGGCGCCTGGGAGGATTTGCTCTTGTAATGCTTATCGGCATTTGCTCAGGCGCGCCAGACCCCGGCTGGCCAGACCAGCCACCGCCCGTGCCAAAATGGGAGAAGCGTTGAGCGATTCCGCACGTTCCAGCCCGATTCCCAGCTTCGCAGCGTAAGGACGGAACTGCCTGTCTACGTCGAACAGGATTTCGACGTGGTCGCACAGAAACCCAATGGGCTGCAGAACCAGCCAGCGGACGCCGGTGGCGGCAATTTCGTCGAGCGTCTCCTCCACCGTGGGTCCGATCCACGGACCGCCGCTTGCGCCCTGACTCTGAAAGGCGAACCACCAGCGCGGAATCTCCGGAACGCGCATTGCCACCAGTTCAGCCGTGCGCCGCGCCTCGTCGGCATAAGGATCGGCGCCCGTGCCGGGCCACAGCCGCGGGCCCGATTCGTTTCCCGCCTCGCCCTGCGGCGGCTGCACCGTGCGCGTGGGCACGCTGTGGGCTGTAAACAGCACAGGAACCGGCCGGCCGGCCTCTGCGGAGAGTTTTTTGAGCGCCGGGCGCAGCCGATCCGCAAAGGCATCGGCCAGCAGCGGCTCCTCGGCCCACCCGGCGGTAAAGTCGATGCGCAGACCGGCCGCCTCGGCCTCCACGGCGCGCCGGTATAGCCCTACGCTGGTGCGCGAGTTCTGTGGCGCCATGCAGATGACGGCAGCTTCCTCAACCCCGTCCGCACGCATTTTCTTCACCACGTCGGGAATATACGGACGCCAGTTGCGCATACCCACATAGACCGGCACGGGCAGGCCGGCCGCGGCCAGCTCCGCTTCCACCAGCCGCGCCTGCTCGAAGGTGATTTCCGTCAGCGGGCTTTTGCCGATCAGGGCGTAGCGATGCCGGATTTCCTCGACGACGGCAGGCGGAACGGGACGGCCGCTGGTCACATTGCGCAGATATTCGGGAATCTGGTCCACGGATTCAGGCGTACCGTGCGCCAGCAGCAAGACCGCCTGACGGGACTTAGACATGGGTGCTGACACGCGCATCCTCCAGCCGGAACGAGTGGACCATCCTGACCACGGCCTGTACATTTTCGACCGGCGTTCCGGGGACAATGCCATGGCCGAGATTGAAGATGTGGCCGGCGCGGCCGGCGGCCGAGCGCAGAATCTCATGGACGCGGGCCTCGATGATTTCGCGCGGGGCAAACAACGTGATGGGGTCCAGATTACCCTGCACGGCGCGGCCGTAGCCGACGGCGCGCCAGCCCTCGTCGAGCGGCTGCCGCCAGTCGAGGCCGATCACATCGGCCCCGGTAGCAGCCATCGCGCCCAGCAGGCCTGCGGTTTCCACGCCGAAGTAGATCACCGGCACGCCCATCTGCTGCACGGCGCGCACCAGCTGCTCGGATGCGGCAAAGGCGTACTGGCGATAATCGGAGAGCGAGAGCGATCCGGCCCAGCTATCGAAGATCTGAATGACCTCGGCGCCGGCCTGCACCTGGAGCCGGCAATACTCCGTCAATACGGCAACCAGTTTGTCCAAAAGCCCGCTCCATGCAATTGGGTCGCCGTACATCAGCTTTTTGGTCTCGACATAATTGCGCGAGCCGCCGCCTTCAATCATGTAGCTGGCCAGCGTGTACGGCGCGCCGCAGAAGCCGATGATGCCGATGCGCTCGCGGAAGTGAGAAGCAACCTTCTGGATGGCGCGGGCCACATAATCGAGCTCCTGGGCGCGGTCGGTGCGCAGCAGGCGCACGTCGTCTGCCGTGCGCACGGGGCGATGCACCACCGGCCCCTCGCCGGCCAGGAATTCAAAGCCGAGCCCCATCGGCTCGAGCGGCAAGAGCAGATCGGCAAAGATAATGGCCGCGTCCACGCCGAGCTTCTCGGCGGCGGTGATGGTCACCTCGGCGGCCAGTTCGGGCTGCTTGCAGATCTCAACCAGCGTATGATGCCTGCGAATTTCGCGGTACTCCTGCATATAGCGGCCGGCCTGGCGCAGAAACCACACCGGCGTGCGGTCCACGGGCTTGCGCAGGCAGGCGCGCAGGAATCGGCTGCCTGCGAGGAGATTCGCGTCCAGGCTCTCGCCTCCGGCGGGTCCTTTTTCGACCGATGTCATATGGTTGATTTTAGCGATGCCTGCCGGGCCCCCGGAACAGCGGAGTAGGCCGCGGGATTCCGGGAAAGGTAAACTGTGTATATGGCGGAGATACAGCGCAGGAAGACCCCGACAGTCAGGATTGGCCACGTTCGCGTGGGCTGGGAAGTGCCGGTTGTCGTCCAGTCGATGACCAACACCGACACAGCCGACGTAAACAGCACCATCGAACAGATAGCGGCGCTCGCTCTTGCAGGCTCGGAGCTGGTGCGCGTCACGGTGAACAATGAGGAAGCTGCGGCAGCGGTGCCTTACATCGTCGAAGGCCTCGACAAGCGCGGCATCCGCGTGCCCATCGTCGGCGATTTCCATTACAACGGCCACATCCTGCTCAAAAAGTATCCCGCCACGGCGCGCGCGCTGGCCAAGTACCGCATCAATCCCGGCAATGTTTCCATCGGCCGCAAGGACGACGACAACTTCCGCACCATGGTCGAATGCGCCGTCGAGAACCACAAGCCCGTGCGCATCGGCGTGAACTGGGGCTCGCTGGACCAGTCTCTGCTGACCAGAATGATGGACGAAAACAGCAAGCGGCCTGATCCGCAGCCGGCGCGCGACGTAATGATGGAAGCTATGGTCGTGAGTGCGCTGGAGTCGGCAGCGGCAGCCGAGCGCTACGGCCTGGGCCACGACATGATCATTCTCTCGGCCAAGGTGAGCGGCGTGCGCGACCTGATCGACGTGTACACCAATCTCGCCGCCCGCTGCGACTACGCGCTGCATCTCGGGCTGACGGAAGCCGGCATGGGTTCGAAGGGACTGATCGCCTCGACGGCCGGTCTTGCGCCGCTGCTTCTGAACGGCATCGGCGACACCATCCGCGTGAGTCTTACGCCAAAGCCCGGCGGCGACCGCACCGAAGAGGTGCAGGCTGCGCAGCAGATCCTGCAGTCGCTCGGGATTCGCAGCTTTATGCCGCAGGTTACAAGCTGCCCCGGCTGCGGCCGTACCACGAGCACTTATTTCCAGGAGCTGGCCGAGCAGATCCAGAGCTATCTGCGCGCCTCAATGCCGGAATGGCGCAAGAAATTCCCCGGCGTCGAAGAGCTGAAGCTGGCCGTAATGGGCTGCGTGGTGAACGGCCCCGGCGAGAGCAAGCACGCCAACCTTGGCATCAGCCTTCCCGGAACATTCGAAGAACCCAAGGCGCCCGTCTATGTGGACGGCAAGCTCTACACCACGCTGCGCGGCGACACGATCGTCGAAGAGTTCAAGCAGATCCTCGACAATTACGTGGAAACGCACTACGGCAAGAGCCGCGAGCTTGTGGAAGCGCGCTGAAGCGCGCGAGCGCTGCCCAGCGCCGGACCTCCGGAGCAATCCGGAAAGGGCCGAAGCCCGGCATGGCGCGTTATTGCGATCCGTGCGGCTGCCGGGTCAGGCGTGCCGCTGCTCTGCGGCCGCGGCTGTTGCAGCAGGCCGGGATTTGCGATACACATTGGCCACCGCAAGGGTCCACAGCGGAACAAGATCGACGCCGGGAACGAGCTTGGCCGCAAACGAGGGCATGAACTCCCAGTGCCAGCCAAGGAGCCAGGCCAGGATGCCGGCCATCGAAACGTCCAGCACATCGTCGGCAGGCGAGGCTGCGCCCTCGAAAAAGAGCGGGGAAACGAACATCTGAACAAGGTCCGCGACAACGGCCAATGCGAACGCGGCGCGCAGGCGCGGCCCGGCAGAGATCGTTACGGCAGTGTCCTTCCGGCCGGCTGGCTGCATTTTTGAATGCTCCTTTGCGGCCCGCATTCGGCGGGCCTCGCGCGGCTGCTGGCCGCTGAAGATAGGATGAACGCCGCAGGCCCCGGATGCAAGCCGGGCAGTATTCTCAGCCTGGCGGTCTTCGCCGATGAAATCCGGCCTGCCGGATCCGGCATTGGCCAGCGCCCCGCTAAGCGCGGCCATTGCGCGCGGCGCGGCTGCGCCGATCGCGCGGCGGGCAGGTGGACTCGCGGATAACCAGCTCCGGAAGCACCGGCATCGCCTGGGTGAACGTCCCCTGGCCGCGAACGCGCTGCAGCAGGATGCGCGCCGCCATTTTGCCCATCTGGTTGAGCGGCTGTCGAATCGTCGTCAGGCTGGGATTGTGGTACTGCGCGCCCTGGATATCGTCGAAGCCGACCACGGAAATGTCCTCGGGCACGCGCAGGCCGTGATTCATAATGGCGCGAATTGCGCCGATGGCGGCGATGTCGTTGTAGCAAACCATGGCGGTGAACTGCGCGTTGCGGTTGAGCAGATCGCAGGCCGGCTCGAAGCCAAGCTCGGGCGTGGAGACGCGCAGGTTGAGCGTCACCGTCAGATTGGGGTGAACCTCGATGTTCAGTTCGCGGGCGACCGCCTTCAGGCACTCCCAGCGATCGTCGGCGTCAGAGCTGTGGCTGCCGCCGCGCATGAACGCGATCCTGCGATGCCCAAGCTGGTAGAGATGGCGCAGCGTCAGCTCGGCGGCGCGGCGCTGGTCGAGGACCACGTTGCTGACGCCCGGGATCTGCTGATGGCCGGCTACGACCACCGCGGGCAGCCTGAGCGGATGCTGCAGCACGGTATCGATGAAGATGAAACCCTCGACCGACCGCTCCATCAACAGGCGCGGATACTCCTCGATCAGGTCGGGCTTGCGGCGGTGGCTGGCCGTGAGGTAGAAATAACCCTCCTCCATCAGCGACTCTTCCACGCCGGTGAGCACCTGTGCGCTGTAAATGTCGGCCAGCTCCGGCACCAGAACGCCGATAGAATAGCTTTGCCGCCTGCGCAGCGAACGGGCGTAAAAGCTGGGCCGGTAATCGAATTTGGCCGCCGCGGCGCGCACCCGCTCGCGCGTTTCCTGTGGAATGGCGCGCACTCCCGGCGCGTCGTTGAGCACCAGCGAAATAGTCGCCGGAGAAAGATCGAGATACTCGCCCAGGATCCGCAGATTGATTGGCTGGCCCGGCGTTGGTTCAGGCCTTGATTTCGATCGTCTGGCCATTTACCTATTTGTAGCACCGGAGCGCTATATTCCGGTTATTTTTTCACGTCGCGCTGTCTCTGGCGACAAGATTAGCACACGCGGAATTGCGGAGATTTCCTGCCGCAATTGTTCGGGACCCGGCCAAATGGCGCTCCGCCCGCCGGCGCGCTCAAGCCGTCGTCTCCAGCGCCGGCTGCTGAACGGGCTGCGTGTTGTGCGGTGAAAGCTTCCAGGTAAAGGCAAGCAGGAGGATCGCACAGGCACAACATGCGGCGACGGCGTAAAGGGCCGCCGTCCACCCGTAGCGCTCGGCCAGCATTCCGATGCCTTTGCCTTCGATCGTCCTGCCCAGGTACCCGAAGAGACCGACGAACCCCGCGGCCGTGCCCACGGCTTTCTTCGAGCTGAAATCGAGCGCAGTAACTCCAAGCAGCATGACCGGCGGATAGACGAAGAAGCCGATCATGGCAAACAGCGCGAGATCGAGCGAAAGCCGGCCGGCATGGATGATGCCGATAAACCCAAGGCAGACAGGAACCATGCACAGCAGGCTGACCATGCCGCGGCGGCCGCCGAGCCTGTCCGACAGCCAGCCCATGAGAATGGTGCTGAATATGCCGGCAAACTCAAGCATCGCCGTGCTGATGCCGCCTTCGCCCAGCGTGGCGTGACGCGCTTCCTTCAGATAAGTCGGCCCCCAGTCGAGCAGAGCGTAGCGCGCGATGTAGGTGAAGAAGTTGGCCACGGCAAAGAGCCAGAGCCACCGGTTGGCAAGGATATAGTCAACGAGCAGGCGGCGCGTGCCGAGCTCTTTCTCTCCGTCCTCTGCCGGCTGCGGCGGATAGTCGTCGCGATATTCTTCGATGGGCGGCAGGCCGACCGATTGCGGCGTGTCGCGCAGGCGCAGCAGCAGATACGCCGCGCAGAGAAGGGCGAGGATCCCCGGAACATAAAAGGCCGAACGCCAGCCGAGCAGCATGGTGCTGTACGCCACGAGCAGGCCCGTGAGGCCGCCGCCGACGTTGTGCGCAATGTTCCAGAAGGCGAAAACTGTTCCTCTCTCGCGAATGCTGAACCAGTGACCGAGCGATCGGCCGCATGGCGCCCATCCCATCCCCTGCACAAGCCCGTTCAGTCCCCAGAGAAGCACATGCAGGGGATAGCTGCTGACCGCGCCGAAAGCAAAATTGCAAAGCGCAGTAAGCACCAGGCCCAGGGGCATAAAATAGCGCGGATTGCTGCGATCCGACCAGGAGCCCATGACAAACTTGCCGACGCCGTAGCAAATCGCGGTGATCGCGAGCATGTTGCCGATCTGGTCCTTGCTGTAGTGCAGGGCCTGGCCCATCTCGCGCGAAACGACGGGCAGATTGTTGCGTACAAAGTAGAAGACGGCATAGCCGATAAAGGTGGATTCGAGAATCCGCCAGCGCATGCGCGGGTAAAGCCGGCGCACAGCCTCGGCGGGGAGGCGGGGAATATGCCGCGCCGGCTTTAAGGAAATATCGATGCCCATCTTTCCTCTTCTCTGCATGCCTGCCGGCTGAAAACATCCTCGCCGGCCGCGTAATCAATCCTCGTAGAGATATCCCTGCGCCGTCCGTGTAAAGCTCCGCACCTGCTCGTCGCGCCAGGTATCGGATTTGCCGAGTTCGACGGCCAGCAGGCTGGCGGCTTCGGGCGCAGCCTCGATGGCCGCGCGGGCATCCAGAAACAGTGCGCGCGTGCGGCGAGCCAGAACGTCTTCGACGGTGCGCGCCATTTCCTTCCGCGCCGCCCACACCACTTCCCGCCTGCGGAACGGCAGGCGCGGATGCAGCAGCGCATCGAGACGCGGGTCCTGCTGCGCGATTGCATCGAGAGCCGGCAGGTCGGAACCATAGACGCGCTCCCACTCCGAAGCATTCGCCGCCGGCGCGTCCGTCCATCCATGCAGCTTCATCTCCAGCGTCTTCGACGGGGCCTTGGGCAGCCCGGCAACGGCGCAGGCGCGATCGATGGCATCCTGGCCCATGCGTCGGTAAGTCGTCCACTTGCCGCCGGTGACGGTGACGAGGCCCGCCGGCGAAACGAGAATGGTGTGATCGCGCGACAGCTGCGAGGTCTTCGCGCCGTTTCTTCGCACCAGCGGCCGCAAGCCCGACCACATGCTCAGGATTTCTTCCGGTTTCGGCCGACGGTCGAAGTAGCGGGCAATGTGGTCGAGCAGAAACTGCTTTTCCGATTGCATGGCGCGAGGCTCATCGCTTGCGCGCTCCACCGGCTCGTCGGTCGTGCCGATCATGGTGGCGCCATGCCAGGGAATGGCGAAGAGCACGCGGCCATCGTCGGTCTTCGGTATCATAGTCGCGGCTGCTCCGGGAAGAAAAGCGCGCGGCAAAACCAGGTGCGTTCCCTGGCTGACGGCCAGCATGGCCGGATGCGGGCGGCCCTCAAGTTCCAGCAGATGCTCGGCCTGCGCGCCGCAGGCGTTGATGACGGCTCTGGCCCTCAGCTCAAAGGCCTGATCCCCTTCCCGGTCGCGCACCTTCGCGCCAACGATTTTTCCTCCGCGCTCAATGAGGCCGGTCGCCTCGACGTAGTTGATCGCAGCGCCGCCCAGATCTTCGAGCGTGCGCATCAGCGCGATGGCGTAGCGTGCGTCGTCAAACTGGCCGTCGTGATAGAGGATGCCGCCGCAAAGCCCCTTTGCGCGGATGCCGGGAATGCGCTCCAGCGTGCTTTTGCGCGACAGCAGCTCGGAGCTGCCGAACGACAGCCGGCCCGACATGCGCTCGTAGACTTTCAGCCCGAGGCCGTAATACGGAATCGCAAGATAGCTGTACGCTGGAACGACAAAGCAGAGATCGTGCACCAGATGAGGCGCGTTGCGCAGCATATGGCCGCGCTCGCGCAGCGCGTCGAGCACCAGCGTAAGATTGAACTGCTCGAGATAGCGCACGCCGCCGTGCGCCAGCTTGGTGCTGCGGCTTGAAGTGCCTTTGGCAAAATCGGATTTTTCGATCAGCAGCGTGCGGTAGCCGCGCGACGCCGCCTCCACAGCCGCGCCCAGTCCGGTAGCTCCGCCCCCGATGACCAGCACATCCCACTGGCTCTCGCCGCCAAGCTCGCGCAGAATATCGTCTCTTCCCATCCCCCGGAGTTCCTTTCGTCCCTTCGCGAACAACGCCGCGCGACAACCGCCCGGCCGCGAAATCTGCGCACAGCCGCCGGAAAGCAGACGCACTGCCTCGCCGGAAAGATTGTGTCGGTGGTGTTCCGCCCGGACTCTGATCTCTATGCGGGCGTGAGATGCAACCGCCTTCTGCAGCGCCATTGCTGAAATGGCGGCGCGTTACGGTCGCCGCTTCCAGATTACCACTCTGGAGCTCCGGCGCGTTCTGCGCGACGCGGCCGGCTGCAATGGCCGGCCGCATCGCGCCAGAGTGGGCGGCTAATAGACGACCTTGAGCCCGAACTGAATGATGCGCGGCTCGAAGGTGCCTGTAATCGTGCCGCCGCTGCCGCCGACCGAACCGGGAGCGCCGCCATAGGTTCCGGTTACCGTGCCGCTGCCGCCGCCCGGCAGGTACAGGTTGGTGTGGTTGAAGATGTTGTAGAACTCCGAGCGGAACTCAATCTTGGCGCGCTCGACAGGCGTATTGAAGCGTTTATTGAAGGCCAGATCCGTCTCGTAGAATGCCGGCGTGCGGCCGTAGTTCTTGGGCATATTGCCAAAGGGGCTGGCAAGGCCGTCGGCCGCAATGTTGTTGACATACGTCGACGGAAGGGTGAGCGAATTCAGGTTGACATACTGGATGTACCCGCTCGAGTTCTTCACCTTGCCCTGGATGTACTTTGCGCCGGGAACCAGATTGGGACGGTCCAGGCTTTCCCCGCGCCAATTCTGCGTAAGCATGGGCGAAACCTGGTTGGCCGAGTTTGGAACATAGGTAATGTTAAACGGCGTGCCCGCCTGCATCGTATTCACGCCGCTGATCTGCCAGCCGCCGAGAACGGCATTCGTCAGGCCGCTTGCGCCGCTCAGGAATCGCCGCCCCTGCCCGAACGGCAGATCGTAAACCAGCGTAGTGACATTGGCGATCGGCAGGTTGTAATCCGACTGCCCGTAGTCGGCGTTGATGTCGTAACCGTTCTGCGGCGACGGAGTGAAGGCGTCGAGCGTGGACGAGGCATTGTCCAGCGCATGCTGCCAGCTGAAGGAGTTCAGCAGCGTGAGACCGCCCACCATGCGCTGCTCATACTTGACCTGCAGCGCATTGTAGTGCGACTTGAACTCGTTCAGCGCATCGGTGATGTCGCCGTTGTTGAAGGTCGGGTAGAGCGACGGGTTGTTCAGCAGATACCCGCCCCAGTTCGGATAGGGACGCGCAAATCCGGCCGCCGGATTCTTCTGGTTGGCGTTGATCAGGCCCTGCAGGTGAACGCCGTGATTGCCCACGTAAGCGATGTCGAGCATGATGTTCTTGGCCAGCGTCTTCTGCACGCTCAGGAACCAGCTCTCGGCATATCCGTCCTTGGTATTTTGCGGAATGTAATCGATGTTATCCGTGCCGGGGCTGAAGTTTGTCGCCATGCCCGCCGGAAATCCCTTCGACAGCCGGACATATCCGGGCGTTGCGCCCAGGCCTCCGGCTGCGGCGTTGGTATTCGTAACCGATGTATACAGGGCGAAGGGCGCATTGATGGCGATGTTGTTGCCCGATCCGGCCCGCCAGTAGTGCACGAATGCGCTGCCGTATCCGCCGCGAACGGCAATGGAATTGGTAAGCGCATAGGCGAAGCCGACGCGGGGCGCATAATCGCCCAGCGCAGGATGGACCAGCGTGCGGCCATAGATGCCGCCGGGACTGACCGTCGAGACGCAGGCCACGCTGCCGCACTGCGGCGACGTGTACTGCGAACTGGGCTCAAGCGTGAGCAGCGTGCCGGTGGCCGGATTGAAGTTCGAAAGATAGCCGCCGCGCGCCTCCCACGAGCCGCCGTACTCCCAGCGCAGCCCCAGGTTCAGCGTCAGCCGGGGAGCCACCTTCCAGTCGTCCTGCGCATAGTAGTCCGCCATGCTCTGGGTAGTGTGAGCAATGAAATACGTGGCCAGCGAGTAGTTGCCTGTGGCGCCAAAGAGGAAATCGGCCCAGTAAGCGTCCGTGGAGACGCTCGTATTCGGGCAGTTTGCGCCGGCCGAGACCGGGCAGGCGCTGTAGCCGTGATTGAACGCATACGAGCCGTACAGCGGATTCGAGTCTTCAATCTCCTGCCAGACATGCTCCCACTCGAAACCGAACTTCAGCGAGTGCTTTCCCTTGATCCATGAGTAGTTGATCTTGGGATCGAGCAGCGAAGGATTCTGCCACTGCGGATTCGTGCTCTGCCTGCCGAAGCTGCTGAATCCGCCGCTGATCGCGATCGAAGGCAAACCGCCGGAAACGTCGGGAATTGTCGGCAGGCCCGGAATCAGGCTGGAAAAGTTATAGGACGATCCGATCGAGTGAGTCCACTTGCCGCCCTTCGTGCCGGAAACCGCAAGCCGCGCATCGACAAAGCGCGTTGCGCTCAGAGCATGGTTGAAGCCGAGAGCGATCTGCTCGTCATGAACCAGGATTTCGCCATTCGTCTGCCCGTCGATCGGCTCGGGAAGCGTGTTATAGTTGTCGCCGATTTCCTTGCGGTCGCTCACCTTGAGGAACCACGACGTGTTCTGGCTCTGCTGGAAGTCGAGCCGCAGGTCGCCCTTGTCTGCATTGTCTGTAAACGGAGCGTTGGTGGGGCAGTCGTTGGCAGCAAGGCCCGCCGAGCCGCCGGTTCCAGTACCGGCCGTCACCGTGCAGCTTGCAGGCATTTTGGTGAGCGCCGCCTGATAGTAGCTCACAATCGCCTTCGACGCGGGGTCGAGGTCCGCCTGAGCCTGCGACGGCCAGGCGCTGATGGGCGTGCCTGCCGGAATATATGTACCCGGGCTCCACGGATCCTGCACGCTGACTGCCAGTTTGCCGTTCAGTTCGTTGAGCGTGGGCACGGTGAGCACCACCAGCGGCGTAAGCGTCTGGCGGAAGCCCTCGTAGTCGAGGAAATAGAAAAATTTGTCCTGCCTGAACGGACCGCCGAAGTTGGCGCCGAACTGATTGCGGTTGAACGTCGGCTTCTTTACCGGCTTGAAGTACCCGGTTGCATTCAGATCGGTGTTGCGCAGGAATTCGTAAAGCGTCGTGTGAAACTGGTTGGTGCCGCTTTTGGTAGCCACGTTGATCGTAGCGCCCGACGCGCGCCCATACTCCGCGCTCTCGTTGTTCGTAATCACCTGGAACTGCGCAATCGAGTCCGGCGGCGGCTGAATGATCTGGTTATCGAAGCCCTGGTTGCTCTCGCCGTAGGAGTTGTTATCCATGCCGTCGATCAGGTAATCGTTGAACATGCTGCGCTGGCCATTGACGCTGTAGGAGCCCTGGCGCAGCAGCGAGGTCACCGCGGTCGTCTGCGCCTGCGAGGGGTCCGGCCGGGCGCCGGCAACGTAGTTCACAAGATCGGAATAGTTGCGCGTGACCAGCGGCAAGGCCTGCGTCTGATAGCCGGTGATCACCTGGTCGCGCTGGCTCGACTCGGTTTCAATCTGCAGCGCAACATCGCTGACTTCGACGGTAGTCTGCGTGGAGCCGACGTTGAGCACCAGATCGATGCGTTCGCGTGCGCCGACCGAGACCGTAATATTGGCCGCCTGAGCCGTGTCGTACCCCGCCGCAGTTGCCGAAACGGTATAGGTTCCCGCGCGCAGCGAAGGAACTTCATAGTCGCCGGACGAGCTGGTCCTGACGACAGATTTAACGCCGGTCGCCGTATTGGCAATCGTCACCACTGCGTTGGGAACCGCCGCGCCCGTCGAATCGTGAATAGTTCCCACGATGCTGCCGTTGTCGTACTGAGCCAGCGCTCCGATACCCGGTAGCGCAAGCAGAAGAGCGACTGCCCAATACATTCCACGCAGCCACGGCGCAGCGGCGCGCATGCTTCCCAAAGATTGTCTCCTTCGATTCATACTGCTGCCTCCAAATCCGTTCGAAATCGCGGTTGTGCGTCGTTGCCGCAACGGCAGAGACGACGCAGAGCCAAACGCGCAGGCCGATCAGGCAGATCCCGGATGCTCGAATTGAATCGCGCAATTCATCCCCAGTTAAGAATCGCCAAATCCGTGGCTGCGCGCGGTTAAATTTCAGGGAAAAAACAAAATCCACCGCCGAGCGAGACAGCGACCGCGGCAAGCCAATCGCCTGCCCGCACGTCTCTGCCTGATTCGGCGGTGGATTTCTCTTATCCTCTTCCGCGACAAGCAAGCTAACAAAGGCAGGACACGAGTGTCAACAGAAAATCGGCCGGATCGCCGCTCAGATCGCCAGGCCTGCTGCTCTCGTTGAGCATCCCGGACAGCAAACGCGCATCCTCAATCCACTCCGCTACGCGGCATCGACGAAATGCATTCAGGAAAAGCGCGTGCGCCGCCACAGCAGCGCGCCCACCAGAAGAAGCGGCGCGATAGTGCCCGCAGTCAGGGCCAGCATCCAGGGAACGTTGACGTAAATATGCTGTGCGCGCGTGCCGGCGGCCAGCCACAGGAAAATGCCGGCGGCGGCCAGCATGATGACGATCTCCCACCAGCGGCGCGGATGCGCGTTGTCGGCCAGCGGATCGTCTCCGCCGACAACGGCGGCCACGCTCTCTGCGTCCAGCTCATAACGCTCGCACTCGCGGCGCATGGCGGCGCGCCAGTTCTCCAGCTCTGACGGCGGCGGCGCGGCCATGCTGATGGAAACCGCTCCGGCGATCATGATGGCCGAGCCGGCGACAATCAGCAGTTTGGAGCCGGCCGCAAGGCCGGCAAACTCCGCAAAGACCAGCGCGCCCCACGCCAGGCCCCAGAGTTGATTGGTATTCGATAGCGGAATGCCGCGGCCGATGCCGATATATTTGGCGGCGTATTGCTGGAACAGATCGCCGATGACCCAGCAGAAGCCGCCGAGAAACGGCCAGAACAGCATGGCCCGCGCGCGATGGAGTTCGGCAAGCAATGGATGCACCCCGCCGTAAAAGGCCAATCCGAGCGCCGTCACCGTGGCGACTTCGCCGAACGTGAAGACGGTGACGAAGGAGAGCGGATTCATGCCGCTGATATAAGCCTTGCGATAGGGGATATACATGGTGCCGAACATCGCGCCAGCGCCCACTGCCGCAACAATGCCTGCCACGGCCCGGCCCTGCGCGGCGGCATTATGCGTCGTGGCCACGGCCAGCACCGTTGCGCCGATTACGATGGCCAGGGCCCCGCCGACCACTTTGGCCCAGTCGCGCAAACGCGAACCGCGCAGCTCCTTAAAGAGCAGCCAGCCCCAAAAGAGCCCCACAAGACTATTCGTGTTCCACAAGGGAAAAGCCACTGCGAGACCCACATTGCGCACGCCGAAGATGGTAAGCGTATTGCCGACGGCCCACAGCATTCCGCCCAGCAGCGCCCAAACAATCAGGTGCGGCTTCTCGCGCAGGTCGGCGAAGACAAATTGGGTCCCTTTGAGCATCGTGGGCAGGCTCCAGCGCGCGACAAACGCCCCCAGCACCATGCCCATCGAGATGAGGAACGGCGAAAAGCCCTCGTTGACGAGCTTCGTTGGAGCTTCGGCGCTGCCCAGCCACACCGCCGCCGCCAGCCCGCAATAGACGCCGAGTTTGTGGAGTGAAAGAGCCGACCGCTCGCGCGCAGCCACTACGGCATCGCTCACAGCATTACCTCATGGTCATCAACAGAATCGTGCCCAGCACGAGAACCGCCACCGGCACCCACAAGTGAACGTCGCTGAGAATGCAGCGAAGCATGGAGGGCTTCATGCGGAACAAGCCTCCCTGCAGGACACTTCCTCGATGCGCACAGGGCGATGCTCCCGGAACGACCTGCCCGCGGCCAGCGCCATCGCCACCGGCACGCGGCTGTCCGGCCCGGTAACCGGCACCGGCGCGCCGTCGAGCACCGCGCGCGTGAAGGCCGCCAGCTCGGCGGCGAAGCTTTCCGCATAGCGTTCCATAAAGAAGGGCAACGGCAGATCAGTGTACACGGATTTTTCGCCGCTGACGACAACCTGGTTGGGATAACGATTTTCAGTGGCGATCTTGCCCTTGCTGCCGAGAATCTCCACGCGCTGGTCGTAGCCGAATGTGGCCTTGCGCGAGTTGTCGATGGTGCCGATCGCGCCCGAGCGGAAGTGCAGCGTGACGATGGCCGAATCGATATCGCCTGCCTCGCCGATGGCCGGATCCACGAGGACCGCGCCGGCCGCGTAGATCTCTTCGACCTCATCGCCGAGCAGAAACCGCGCCATGTCGAAGTCGTGGATCATCATGTCGAGAAACAGTCCGCCCGAGGGGCCGAGATAGGAGATTGGCGGGGGCGCCGGATCGCGGCTGATGATGTGCATCAGCCACGGCGTCCCGATTTCGCCGCTCCCGACCGCTTGGCGCACCCGCGCAAAGTTCGAATCGAAGCGGCGGTTGAAGCCCACCTGAAGCTGCACGCCGGCTTTTTCCACCGCGGCCAGCGAGCTGTCGATTTTTTCAAGGCTCAGCGAGATCGGCTTTTCGCAGAAGATGTGTTTGCCGGCTTCCGCAGCCTGCACAATCAGCCCGGCATGCGTATCCGTGGAAGTACAGATCAGCACCGCATCGATCGATTCGTCGGCAAAAATCTCGTCAGCCGATGAGACCACGCGCGGAATGCCGCATCGCGCGGCAACCGCCTGCGCCGCTTCGCGGTTGACGTCAGCAATGGCGGCGATCTCGGCCTCGGGCAGCCGGAAGGCCAGCGTTTCAGCGTGCACGCGGCCGATGCGCCCCGCGCCGAGAAGTCCAAAACGGAGTTTTTTGCTCATTGGCCCTCGCAATTCACGCAAAGTTCGATTCAATCGCCCGCAGATACTGGCGGTTGCGCGCGGCGCTTTCTTTGGGCGTGCCCATCCCCGGCAACACGTCCTGCTCCACCAGCACGTAGCCTCTGTAGTCGCGTTTGGCGAGCCAGCGCAGCAGCGCCGGGAAATCCACGCAGCCCTGGCCCAGCTCCGGATAAAGGCCGTTGCGCATCGCCGTGAAATAGTCCCAGCCCTCTTCGCGGCTGCGGCGCGCGACCCTCGGCTCCAGATCCTTCAGGTGCACGTACCAGATGCGCTCGGCAAAGCGGTCGAGCGCGGCCACCAGATCGGCGTCTTCTCTGCCCGCGCCGTGCAGATAGTGTCCGGTGTCGAAGACCAGTCCCAGCCGATCCGCATTCGTTCCGTCGAGCAGCGTCGCAATCTCATCCGGCGTCTCGACATATCCGGCGCAGTGATGATGAAACACGGTTCGCAAACCGGTCTGATCGAACACGGCTTTGGCAATCTCATCCGCGCCCCGGGTAAATGTTCTCCATTCGTCTTTGCTCAGGCCGTCGGCCGGCGTAATGCGGCCGGCGCGCTTCGTGCGCGCCGGGTCGACGCCGTTGTCGTCGGAAAGAACCAGAAACGGCGCCGGATCGGTTGCGACCGCGGCGATCAGCTCTGCGGTCTTCACTGCTCTCTCGCGGCCTTCGGCGTGCGCGCTCCTGTGCCTGAGCGCAACCGGCACGAAGGCGCCGAGCATCGCCAGGTTGTTGCGCCGCGCCAGCTCGGCGCGCAACGCTTCAGGGTCGGTCGGCATGTAGCCCCAGTCGCCCAGTTCGGTGCCGGTATAGCCCGTTGCGGCCAGTTCGTCGAGCATCTGGCCATAGGGCACGGATTTGCTTCTGTCCTGATTCTCCAGCATGCCCCAGGAACAGGGCGCATTGCCAACCAGCAGCTTCTTCATTCTTTCTCCCACAGCTTCTAAAGGTGATGCCGCTCGCGCCTGCGCGCTTCTTCGTAGCGGGCGCGCGCTTCGCGCACCGAGTCGAGTTCCGACACCTCGGCCACCGCAACATCCCACCACGATTCGTAACCGGGCACGCCTGCCGACGCGTCGGTTTCAATCACGACCACGCTGGTGCGTTCCGCCTGCCTGGCCTCCTCAAGCGCCTTTTTAAACTCGGCAATCGAACCGGCCTTTACGGCGTGCGCGCCCAGGCTGCGCGCATTGGCCACGTAGTCCACGCTGAGCGGCTCGCCATCGAGCTGGCCGGTCGCCGCGTTGCGCGCGCGATACTTTGTTCCGAACTCGCCCTGGCCCAGCGAGCAGCTGAGGCTGCCGATGCTGCCGAACCCGCGGTTATCGACGAGCACGATGACAATCTTGATGCCCTCCTGCACCGCAGTTGCAATCTCAGTCGGCATCATCAGGTACGTGCCGTCGCCGATGAACGCGAAGACCTCGCGCGAAGGATCGGCCGCTTTCGCTCCCAATGCGCCGGGAATTTCGTAACCCATGCAGGAGTAGCCGTACTCCATGTGATAACCATTCGGGCTGCGCGCGCGCCATAGCTTGTGCAGGTCGCCGGGATGGCTGCCCGCGGCCGAAACCAGCACATCGCGCGGGCCGGCGGCCTCCCACAGCGCGCCGATCACCTCGCTCTGCGCCGGCCTTCCACCGCCCTTCGAGGCTGCATGATTCAAGTGGAAGAGACGATCGACCTCGGCCTCCCATTGCTGCTTCAGCGTTGCGGCTTTGCCCGAGTAATTGCCGGCCACGCGGTGATCGGATAAAGCCGCGGCGAGATGCTCGAGAGCAACGCGGGCATCGGCGACAACAGGAATGGCGCCGACTTTGTATGCATCGAACTCCGCGGTATTGATGTTGACGAAGCGCACCTGCGGGTTCTGGAAGGCCGTCATCGAGGCCGAGGTGAAATCGGAGTAGCGCGTGCCAATGCCGATAATCAGATCGGCATCGCGAGCCAGCAGGTTGGCCGCCAGCGTGCCGGTTGCCCCAATTGCGCCCATCTCAAGCGGATGGTCCCAGGCGAGCGATCCTTTGCCGGCCTGCGTTTCGGCGACCGGAATGCCGGTCTGTTCGGCAAACGCCGCCAGCGCCGCAGAAGCTTCGCTCATCAGCACGCCTCCGCCGGCAACGATCAGCGGGCTGCGCGCGGCACGAATAGCGGTAGCGGCGCGATCGAGCGAAACGCGATCCGGCTCGGTGCGCCGGATCAGCCACACTCGCTTGCGGAAGAGTTCTTCCGGATAGTCGTATGCCTCGGTCTGCACATCCTGCGGCAGCGCCAGCGTCACGGCTCCGCAGTCGGAGGGCGATGTAAGCACGCGCATGGCCTCAGGCAATGCGGTGATGAGCTGCTCGGGGCGATAGATGCGGTCCCAGTAGCGCGACACAGGACGAAAGCAGTCGTTCACGCCAATGTCCTGAGTTGCCGGCGACTCGAGCTGCTGCAGCACCGGCGCCACGTTTCGCCGCGCGAAGATGTCTCCGGGCAACAACAGCACCGGGAGCCGGTTAATGGTAGCCAGCGCCGCGCCGGTGATCATGTTGGTTGCTCCCGGCCCGATCGATGACGTGCAAGCCCATGTGCGCAGCCGGTTCGACGCCTTGGCGTACCCGGCGGCAAAATGCACGCCGGCCTGCTCGTTGCGCACCAGAATGTACCTGAAGTCCGGGTTCTGCTGCAGCGCCTGGCCAATTCCGGCCACATTGCCGTGCCCGAAGATGCCAAGCATGCCGGCAAAAAACCGCCCCTCGCGCCCGTCGCGCTCCACATACTGATTTTTGAGAAACGCAATCAGCGCCTGTGCCATGGTCATGCGCCGCGTCTTCATCGTTCGCTCTCCGTGCAACTCTGATAGCTGCTCGCTGCCTTGCTTCCCTCACTTCACCATCGGCACCCGCGGGTCCTTGTCGCGCCACTCGGCGCGCACCCACGCGTAGTCGGGATCGTCCGAGGCCGCAAGCGAACGCGCCGAACCGGCAAGCGCGTTCAGGTAATACACGTTGTAGCCATGCGCGGCGACCACCGGATGGTAGCCCTCCCGCACCAGCACCAGCTCGCGGTCGCGCACCGTCAGGGTTTCGTCGATGCGCCGGTCCGCCGTATAGAGCTTCTGCACCGCGTAGCCCTCGGGCCGCTGAATGCGGTAGTAGTAAATCTCTTCGAGATCGACCTCGCCCGGCGGATTGTGCACATCGTGCTTATGCGGCGGATAGCTGGACCAGTTCCCCGCCGGCGTGAAGACCTCGACGACGATCAGCCGGTGCGCCGGAAACGACGGCGGAATAATGTCGTGAATCTGCCGCGTGGCATTGCCGCCGCCGCGAACCTCGATGCGAATATCGGCCGGCGTCACCAGCCGCGCCGGATACTCTTCCTCAGCCCTCGAATAACAGAACGCCAGTTCGCAATCGGTCTCGGCAGCGACGGTGAAGCCGGTGCGAACGGGCAGGTAAACGGCATACGGCAGCCCGTCGAAGACGGTGGCTCGCTGGCCTACGCCTCGCCACTCGCCTCGCGTGCTCTGCACCGAGCAAACCCCGCCCAGAAGGACAATGGCCAGTTCCTGCCCGTCGATGGAAGCCGAGTACTGCTGGCCGCTCGCCAGTCTTCGCGTCTGGAACGAAAGAAACTCGCAGCCCATGCCGGCAATCCTGTTTTCAAAAACTTCAGGACGGACAAGCAGATCGCTCATGGTTCCCACCTTATGCTCGCCGCAGAGCTGACCGGCAGCCACCGGCGCGGTCTTTTTGCGGCCTTATGCACACGTGTGCACAGCCTCAAAATCATGCCTCTCCTCGACCGGTGTTGTCAACTGCGTGCCTGTGCGCGGTAAATACGCCTGGGCCGCTCGGCCGCCTTGACCGTCTTCTTGGTAGGGTGTTAGGGTTTGCTTGCACACGTTTGCATCCCTGCGCGGAGGGATCATGGCTACCACTCAGCTTCTCTTCAAAAGCCCGCTCCACCGGATGACCCAGACCACACCCACTTGCCTCTGGAACGATTCGGCCGCCATCGATGAGCTGACTTATTCGATCGAGCACGGCGGCGTGGGCGCCACCTGCAATCCGGTCATCGCCGTCTCGGTGCTCAAAAAAGAGATAGCCCGCTGGAAGCCGCGCATCCTCGAGCTGGCGCGCGAGCTGCCTGCGGCCACCGAGGATGAGATCTCCTGGCGGATCGTCGAAGAGATTTCCGCAAACGCCGCCGGGCTGCTCAGGCCAATCTTCGAGCGCGAGCGCGGGCGCAACGGACGGCTTTCGATCCAAACGGACCCGCGCAACTACCGCAACGCCGAAGCCATGCTCGCACAGGCGCTGCGCTTCAGCCGGCTCGCGCCGAACATGATTGTGAAGATCGCAGCCACCCACGCCGGGCTCACGGCTATCGAAGAGGCGACGTATCGCGGCGTCAGCATCAACGCCACCGTCAGCTTTACGCTGCCGCAGGCAATCGCCGTGGCCGAGGCTGTGGAGCGCGGCCTGCGCCGGCGCGAAGCCGAAGGGCAGGATATCTCGCAGATGGGCCCGGTGTGCACCATCATGGTGGGCCGGCTCGACGATTGGCTCAAGGTGCTTCACGACAAGCACAATCTCTCTGTCGATCCCGGCTACCTCGAATGGGCAGGCGTGGCTGTCTTCAAAAAGGCGTACCAAATCTACCGGGAACGCGGCTACCGGCTGCGGCTGCTCTCGGCCGCCTTCCGCAACCACATGCACTGGAGCGAGTTCATCGGCGGCGACGTGGTCATTTCTCCGCCCTGCGCCTGGCAAAAGCGTTATAACGAAAGCGACATCGAGGTCGTCCCGCGCATCGACATACCCGTCGACCCCAGGATCGTCGACACGCTGCTGCGCAAATTCCCCGATTTCGAGCGGGCCTACAACGAAGACGGCCTCGCCCCCGAGGAGTTCGACGCCTTCGGCAGCACCCGCCGCACGCTGCGTCAGTTCATCGCCGCCTGCGCAGAGATGAACGCAATGATCCGGGACATTATTCTGCCGAATCCGGACACCGAGTAGGAAAAATTTCTTTGCGCGCAACTCGTAAACGGAGCATTTCGATCTTCGCAGGAAGGCGCACGGCTTCCCTGTTCTTCCACGCTTTCGCCCTTGCGGCGGCGATCCCTGCCCATGCGCAGCACCGAAATCTGAATTTTCTCAACCACAATCGGCCCATCCTGGATGCACACAACTGTTATCCCTATGACGGCCGCTGGAATAACCGGATCGATCGCGCGCTCGATTCGGGATTCCCTGTTTCTATCGAGCAGGACCTGGCATGGTATGTGGATCCTGCAACCGGCAAAGGCCGCGTGGTTGTCTCTCACTCGCCCGATCCAACCGGAAAGGAACCGGCTCTCCGCTCTTATTTCTTCGAGCGCGTCCGGCCGATCGTCGAAAAGGCG
>DATGLJ010000251.1:0-3170 GCA_035294185.1 Occallatibacter sp.
TATGTTTTATTACCCTTTTGATTCCTCATCTAAGCACATCTAAATAACCTAAGTAAGCATTACTAAAGTTTGATATTGCCGGTGTATACATCCGGGCTTGTTCGCGTCCCAGGCCGGCGATCCGCAATGGAGCGCGAAAAATCCGTTGTTGTGCGCGAGGTCCGGCATGCGGTTATGGCGGCCTGCTTCGCAGTGAAAGAGCGGAGCGCGCCGAACCATACCGCCGCCGCACAAATTCTTTGATCGTCCAAGATTGGACGACGATCCGTGCGCGTATCGCGCAGTGATGAAGCGCGAACGGGGAAAGAGCCGAAGCATGCCGGCTCACGCCTTCGGCGCCTCGGTGCGGGAGTGAATTGCCGCTACTCCTTGATCGCCATCAGCCGCTGCATCGCCTGTTCGAGAGTGATATCGGAAGGCAGTTGCTGGAACCGGCTCTTCACGTCGTCTTCCTGGTCGGAGATGCTTTTGAAGATCAGCGCATGGCCCTGGATATGGACGTGCGTTTCGGTGATCTGCCAGATGCCGTCGCCCACCAGCCGCCGCTCGACCTGGAACCAGCCGCCCGGCTCAAGCGAGCCGAACAGGCCCCAGCCGAACTTCACCGCGCTGATCATCTTTCCTTTCAGGCTCACGATGCGATGTTCGGTTTTGTCAATCGCCATGTCGCCTTCCATGGCGGCGAAGACGCGGGACTCCCATGTGGGCGGCTTGAAGCCGGGGTCGGGCCGGAAGTGCAGCAGGATGGAGTTCTGCTCTTCGCCGGTTCTGGTCCAGATGAAAGCGTTGGGCAGCATGTTCAGCATCTGCTCGGCCTGACGGTCGTCATGCTGCGCGCCGCGGCGCTGCTTTGCCTGAGCCGCGGGATCGTGAATGAAGCTTTCCATTCGGCTGCGCTGCTCGGAGTCCGACAGCGGGCTGCCGTTCTGCCGCAGCACGCGGGTCACGTCGCCCATACCGGTCTGGGCCACCCATTGCACGACGCCGTCGCCCGGTTTTTTGTCCGTTTCGTAAAACAGCCAGTGGCTGTGGTCGGCGGCATTGGCGGCGATTTCCGCCCGTACAGCCTGCCGCACCAGATCGGCGGGGCTTTGCGCCGGGGAGAAAGCGCAGAATGCCGGCGCGAGGGCCCACAACAGCAGACCTGCCCGTTTGAGCATCTATCCAGCTCCTTTTAAAGCCATCCGTTGACGCCGCGCCAACCGGGGCGATGCCGTTTCCTGCTGCTGCAATTGGATGCGCCTCCGGCCGGTTTCAGCAGCATCTTGAACTGTATCATCGTTTTATGAAACGGGTGCTTCTCTCCTGGAGCAGCGGAAAAGACAGCGCCTGGGCTTTGCGCGTGCTGCGCCGCGATGCCGGCATCGAGATCTGCGGGCTGGTGACGACGCTCAACAGCGCATTCGATCGCGTGGCCATGCACGGCACGCGCCGCAGCGTGCTTGAGGCGCAGGCCGCCGCGGCCGGGCTGCCGCTCTGGACGGTTCCGCTGCCCTGGCCCTGTTCCAACGAGGTCTATGAGCAGCGGATGGCCGCGCTCTGCAGCCGCGCGGTTGCCGAAGGCATCGATGCGGTGGCCTTCGGCGACCTGTTTCTCGAGGACGTGCGGGCCTATCGCGAGCGCCAGCTTGCGCCCACAGGTCTTGAGCCGCTGTTTCCGCTGTGGCAGATTCCGACGGCTGCTCTGGCGCGGCAGATGATGGAAGCCGGACTGCGGGCGCGGGTTGCCTGCGTGGATACGGAGAAGCTCCCGGCTTCATTTGCGGGCAGAGAGTTTGACGAGCAGTTTTTAGACGAGCTGCCGGCCGGCGTGGACCCTTGCGCCGAGCGCGGCGAGTTTCACACGTGCGTTTACGCCGGTCCGATGTTTTCGGCTCCCCTGCCGATCCGCAACGGAGAGATCGTGACGCGCGACCGCTTCGTCTTTGCGGATTTCGACCTGCAGGCCGAGTGAGAAACAAGACCTGCCGGCATGAGCCGCTTTATGCCATCGCCGCTTCGATGCGTTCCACGTGAATCATGCGGGCGTCGCGGTCGAGCATGCCGGTGATGGCGACGGCTTTGTCGGCAAACGGCTGCGCCTGCGCGGGATCGTCGAGACCGAAGATCTGGCCGGAGCCGTCGCGCAGCACGAACTGACCGCCGTTGCGGACCACCGTTCCGCGGAACACTGTTGCCTGCGCCGGATGAGCCTGCGTTTGGGCCGCGGTTGCGCCGGAGCCGGGAGCGCCGCCAATAAAGGGGCTGCCCCAGGCGAGCGCACAAATAAACACAAACGCGGTGAAGGCGATGCAGAGAATCAAGTCGCGCTTGATGAGCTTCATGCGGTGCAACCTCTCAAACGGTATGGGATGGCCGGGGCATGGAACGGGTTGCCAGAGCAGCGCCTCGCGGCCCGCATGCCTGCCGGTTGCAGGGATAGATGCGCGCAGGGCTGTTGAAATTTGCCGGACGCCGTAAAAAGCAAATGAATTTTCCGACGCGGACCAACGCGCGATGGAGAGGAAAAAATTTCCGGATCGGCAGTTGCCGGCTAAAGACGCAGAAGCGGAATTGAGGTTGGACAAAATCGAATTATGGCTGCGCGGCGGAGAGGCGCAGCCGGCGGGCCAGCGCCCATTTCAGATCTTCCACGCCTTCGCCGGTGACCGCCGAGATGGCGTGAAATTCGAGCTTTTTGCGGCGGATGTGGGCGCGCAGCTTCCTGAGTTTTTCGGGGTTGGCGGCGTCGATCTTGGTGGCGGCTACGATCATGGGCTTTGCCGTGAGCGGATGCTCTCCCGCGCCATTGCCGAAGCTGGCCAGCTCGTTGTTGATGAGATTGAAATCCTTGACAGGATCGGGCCGGCCGGAGGCGTCGGAGACGTCCACCAGATGGACCAGCAGCCGCGTGCGCTCAATGTGGCGCAGGAATTGTATGCCGAGGCCCGAGCCGAGGTGCGCGCCCTCGATCAGTCCCGGGACGTCGGCGACGACGAAGGATTCCCGGTCGGGATCTTCGCCGACCGTCACGACGCCGAGGTTCGGCTCAAGCGTGGTAAAGGGATAGTCGGCGATCCTGGGCCGTGCGGCGGAGATGCGGGAGATCAGCGTGGATTTCCCGACGTTCGGGTAACCGACCAGCCCAACGTCGGCCAGGACGCGCAGCTCGAGCCGATAGTTCCGCTCTT
>DATGLJ010000252.1:0-7617 GCA_035294185.1 Occallatibacter sp.
CCAGGTGATGCGTAAGCAGTTCGGTGCAGTGAAGGCGGACGAGGAGCTGCGCGCCGTCATCGAAAAGTTCGTCCCCGGCGAGATCGCGGTCCTTCCCGTAGTCAACTCCGCGGGCATCCTGATCGGCATTGTGGAGGCCCACGATCTGCTGCGAATCGAGCCGCCCGACCACCACTTCACCATGCGCGAACTGGCGCGCCAGGACTTCGTGATCGCCTATCCGGGCGAATCCGTGGACCGCGTGCATCGCGACATGATGCTGAAAAATGTCGAGAACGTCGTTGTGGTGGAGTCTTCGCGCAGCCTGAAACCCGTCGGCATCGTGCGCGCGAACGACATCCTGGAGCTGCGGCGCTGGCTGCTCGAAGAAGAAACCGGCGAACTGCGCAGAACCACGCTCGACCAGCCGCAGGAAAGCCCGCAGATAAAGCTGGAAGGAAAGATCTGAGATCGAGCCCGGCTGCAGGCCGGCTACGAAAGACTGCAAAAAGGTCCGAAAAAGCTCTCCTTTTTGGGAGCTACTCGTAATAGGTGGCCGTCGTCGTGTCGGTTTCCCAGATGGTGCAGTCTTTGACGCGCACCCGGCCCGAGGTCATGCCGTCGAGCTGCCGGTTGGTTTCGTCGTAGAAAAATTTCGCCAGGTTCTCGGCCGAGGGATTGATGGTGGTGAAAGGCTCCAGTTCGTTGAGCATCTGATGGTCGATGCGTTCGATCACCGGCCGCATCACCTGCTTGAGCAGCTTGAAATCGAGCAGCAGCCCCGCCTCGTCCAGCCTGGCGCCGGCAAGCGTCACGCGCACCCTGTAGTTGTGGCCGTGCGGGTTTTCGCACTTGCCGCGGTAGTTGCGCAGATAATGTCCGGAGGAAAAACCGGCCTCCACGGTGACTTCGTACATGGGCTCTGCCAATCCTTCTCCCCGGTTCCAGCTCCGGGCATGGGCGCAAATCTCAGCCCATCCTTCATTTTAACCGGGGTCTTCTGCAGATGGTTTGCGGCCGACCGGTTTACAGGTTCCGATTCCGCTGCCGGCGTGACTGCCGTCGCGCCTGTTCATTACGCCGTTCCACCTGTTCGAAAAGATTGGTCATGACGCCGACGAACGCGCACACCAGCCCGCAGAGCAGGAAGACTGTCGCGATTGTCCGCCAGAGCGAGCCATTTGCCGGCAGGCCGGGCTGAAAGCTCGAGGGCACCAGCGTCATGCCGCCGGCAATCAGCGCAAACAAGAGCAGCGAGCCGGCGAGAATGTAGAAATTGCGCGACATAAACCGGAGACCGGCAGCAGACCCTACTGCGATTCTACGCGCCGCCGGAGCGGCCGGTGCGGAGGCCGGCAAAGGCGGCGATGGCTGGCGCATTGCGGATCAGCAGAGCACCTCCGCCGTTTCCACGATCTGCACTCCCGCATCGGCGAGCTGCCTCTCCATGCTCTCCACCGAGCCATGCAGGCCGATGGCCCGGCATGCGTCGCGGACCACAACCGCCGCCACGCCTAACCTTCGCGCGTCGAGCGCCGAGTAAGCCACGCAGTAGTCGTAGGCGAGGCCGGCCAGGAAGATGCGCCTGAGCCCGCGCTCGCGCAGATAGCTTGCCAGTCCTGTGGGCGTTATGCGGTCATTCTCGAAGAACGCGGAGTAGGAATCGAGGTTGCGCCGGTAGCCTTTGCGCAGAATCAGCTCCGCCCGCGGCAGATGGAGCCGCGGATGTAGCTCCGCGCCCGCGGTTGCCTGCACGCAGTGAACGGGCCATAGCGTCTGCGGTCCATGTTCGGTCTGGATCGATTCGAAAGGGGCCTTGCCGGGGTGATTGGACGCAAACGAGAAGTGATCGGCCGGATGCCAGTCCTGCGTCAGCAGAACATGTTCGAAACACGGCGCTATGCGGTGGATCGGATCAATTACCTCGTCGCCTCGATCGACGGCGAGCGCTCCGCCGGGGCAGAAATCGTTCTGCACATCGACGACCAGAAGAACGTCACGGTCGGTCAAACGCATACTTCTTCCTCATTGTGCCAAAAAATGAAGATCCGTTGACTCTGTTTCGCAGCCGGCTCCCGCGGGGTTTGTGTTCCGCCGCGGCAGCAAATCCGGCCCGTAGTGTTTTCCTTCGAACGCGGGGCGCGCGGCCATCCATTGTGAGGTCCGGGAGGCGAAACCTGGCCGGGCCGCGCGGGTAAGATAATTCTGAAGCCAAATGATGCAGCAAGGACGGGTTTTTTGATCCTCGATCGGTTCAGCCTGAAAGGAAAGACTGCTCTTGTCACCGGATCGTCGCGCGGTCTGGGCGCCGCCATCGCGATTGCGCTCGCCGAGGCCGGCGCAAACGTCGCGGTTCACGGCAGCGGCGCTCCTGCCGAAGCCACGCGCAGCAAAATCGGCGGCAATGCCCTCGCGCTTGCCGGGGACGTTGCCGATGCAGAGGTCTGCGCGCAGCTGGTCGACCGAACCATCCGCCACTTCGGCGCGCTCGACATTCTGGTCAACAACGCCGGCATCATCCGCCGTTCGCCTGCCGTCGATCAATCGGCGGAGGATTGGAAGGCCGTGCTGGATGTCAATCTGACCAGCGTCTTCCGGCTCACGCAGCTTGCCGGCCGGCACATGCTGGCCCGCGGCTCGGGAAAGATTATCAACATCGCCTCGCTGCTTTCGTTTCAGGGCGGCATCTTTGTACCCGCATACGCGGCGGCCAAGGGCGGCGTGGCGCAGCTCACCAAGGCCTTTGCCAATGAATGGGCGTCGAAGGGCGTGAACGTGAATGCCATTGCGCCCGGGTACATGGATACCGACAACACCGAAGCCCTGCGCAACAATCCGGAGCGCGCCCGGCAGATTCTCGAGCGCATCCCTGCCGGCCGCTGGGGCAAGCCCGAGGACCTGGCCGGAGCGGCGGTATTTCTTGCCTCGGCCGCCAGCGATTACGTGCACGGCCATCTGCTGGTGGTCGATGGCGGCTGGATGAACCGCTGAAGCCGGATTGCACGAACCCGGCGCTCTCCGGAGCGCCCGCCGTAAGCAACAAGCGAGGAATGCGATGAGCGAAAACGATGCGGTCTTCGTGCCCGGCGATGCGCAGCCGGTAAGCTCGCCGGAGCCCGGCATGCTGCGCCAGGTGCTGGCTCACAACCCGCAGCTGATGCTGGTGCGGCATCGGCTCGAGCGCGGATGGGCCGGGGCGCTCCACAGCCATCCCCATCACCAGATCGTGTACGTGGTCAGCGGCCGTATCCGCTTTGCTGCGGGCGGCAAAAGCTGCGAGCTGGGCGGCGGTGACAGCGTGGTGGTGAACGGCGGCGTGGAGCACCAGGCCTGGGCGCTGGCCGACTCCGAGATACTCGATATATTTACGCCATCGCGCCAGGAGTATGCCGGATAGCCGGCGGTTCCGCAGGATGCGTCCGATGCTGTGCGATCCGATCAGGAGGAGAGAAGAATGACGAAGCAATGGAGCGCCGCCGCAGCGGCGCTGGCGCTGTCTGCAGCTATGATCCTCTGCGCGCAGGCGAAGGCGCAGGGCGGGCAATCCGCACCGCCCCAGCCTGCCTCGGGCGAACTCACCGGCCTTGCCCACATCGCGCTGCGCGTCAGCGACCTGGACCGCGAAGTCGACTTTTTCGGCAAGCTCGGATTCGAAGAAGCCTTCTCGAATGTGGATCAGGGCCGCATCCTCCAGGTCTTCATCAAGGTGAACGACGTGCAGTTCATCGAGGTCTACCCGCAAACCGACTCGGCCCAGCCGCTCGGCTTTATGCACGCCTGCTTTGAATCCGGGGATCTGAAGGCGCTGTACGCGCGCTATTCCGCAGCCGGACTGCGCCCCACGCCGGTGCGGATGGCGGGCGCCGGCAACCTCCTCTCCACGATGAAGGATCCGCAGGGCCGCGTCGTGGAGTTTACCCAGTACATGCCGGACTCACGCCACATGCGCGACAAGGGCGAACACCTGGGCGAGCGCCGCATCTCCGACGAGCTGCTCGGCTTCGAGCTGCCGGTCGACGATGTCGCCCGCGAGCAGAAGTTCTATGAAGCTCTCGGCTTCGATGCCGAGCCGGAGGGTGCGAACGTCCGCCTGTCGATCCCGGCGAACCCGGATCTGCGCATCGAGCTTCACCCGGCGAAGGTCAACGGCCAGCCGCAGTTCCTCTTTCCCGTCGACGATGCCCGCCGCGCCGCCGGCGAGCTGCATGGAGCCGGTCTGAAGGTGGTGCGCGAAAAGAAGCTGGTCTTCGTTCGCGACCCCGATGGAAACGCCTTCGTGCTGCTCGAAACCGGCGGGCACAGTCCACGGCGCCTGATTCCGTGGCGCAGGTAGCCCTGCGGGAAGCGTCCGGCGGCCTCCTCGCGCCTTACGAGCCCCGCACGCGCAGCAGCAGGGCGCTTCCGCCGCCGATCTTCAGCTTTCCGGCGCTCGACGAGAGCACGATGGTGCCGCTGGAGCGGCCGGCATGCTCAATGCGCAGATTGCTAAAGCCGTAGACGCCGCAGGCGTTCGACGAGAACAGCCACAGAGCCTGCGGCTGGCCGTTCCCCTCGGCGCCCTGGCAGGATCCGTTGGCTGCCGGCTGCGGCACGGCTTCCACGCCGTATGGCACGGGCTTGCCCACCGGCGTCTGACCGCGCGCTACGGGCCCTCCTCCGCGGTATACCTGATCGCCGCCGATCTGCTGCGTGGTCCATGTTTCCGGCGTGAGGCCGCGCGAGGACATCTCCTCGGGCACCTGCGCCATCTGCACTTCCATTGGCGAAGCGAGCGCGCGAAGATCGGTGGAGACCGCAATGGTGCGCCCGTGTGCGCGCACCGCATCGAAGCGAATCGCCACCTGCGCCGGCCCGGCGCTGCCGGAACTCACCGCAACCACTCTGCCCACCACACTGGCGCCGCGGCGCACCGGGGTTCCCGGGATCGATTGCATCACTTTCGCATGTATCGTATCGCCCGCGCGCAGCTTGCCGGCATCGATCCCATGCCCCAGTGCGACGGGAAGCAAAGTTCCTGGCGGCAGTTCGTTTCCCGTGACGTTCTGCGCAACTGCCGCGGCGGGCAGCGCCAGCAGCGCTGCCAATAGCCATCCCAGCCTATTCGTTTTCAGCCTGCTTGTTTTCATAGCCAATCTCCTGTGCGAAGGCCGCCGGCGAATGCGATCTCAGCCGCCCTCCGCCGAAGCAATTGGAGTGCGGCGGCCTGCTAAAAGATGCATCCCGCCGCCATCTGCCCTTTTGCGCCCGGAAACGAGCGCTCCACAGGCTATGCCCGGCGCAGGTTACAGGCCGCCGGTGCGGATTGTCATATCCGGCGCAATTTTTTGGGCCTATAATGCGGGGCAGATTTTCAGCAACGGCAGCAGAAGGGCTCTGCAGACTCAACAGCGATCGTGGAGGGCTCTATGTCAAAGTCAATGGCGTTGTTTTTGGCGTGTGGGGTTTTCCTCATGAGGCCCGCGAGCGCCGCCCGGAGCCAGACGCCTCCGGCCGCTCAACCG
Organism: Occallatibacter sp.; assembly: GCA_035294185.1. Classification (GTDB taxonomy): domain Bacteria; phylum Acidobacteriota; class Terriglobia; order Terriglobales; family Acidobacteriaceae; genus Telmatobacter. The sequence goes on from DATGLJ010000252.1 coordinate 5,481, forward strand.
GCTGCGCCGGCGGCTGCTTCCAGCCCGGCAACCCCGGCGTCCCAAATGGCCGACAGCATGAAGAATCCCGTCAGGCCTACGGCCGAGTCGCAGGCAAAAGCCAGGGAAATCTACTCGATCGACTGCTCGATGTGCCACGGCGATAACGGCAATGGCAAAACCGACCTGGCGACCAGCATGGGGCTTACGCTGACCGATTTGAGCGACCCGAAAACCTTGTCCGGGCGCATGGACGGCGAGCTGTTCAATATCATCCGCAACGGCAAGGGCAAGATGCCGGGCGAGGATCCGGCCCGCGCCAATAACGAGGCCGTCTGGAACCTGGTCATCTATGTGCGCAGCTTTTCCAAAGCCGCCGCGCCAGCCGCTGCCGCAGCATCCAGGTAGAACCGAAGCGCGCAGGCATGTTCAGGCCGCCGGCCCGGACCGGGGCGCAGGCAGGTTATCGGCCGCAGCCTGAGCCTGCATCGGCTCGCGAGCCGTTACAGCCGCGGGCAGGGGAACCTCTCCGAGCGGGAAGCCCAGCCGCTTCCACTCGTCGTAGCCGCCGCGCAATGGGCGCACCCGTTCGACGCCGTGCCTGAGCAGCAGCAGCGCTGTGCGCGCCGCCGTGGCCTCGCTCGGGCAGGTGCAGTAGAGCACCACGTCGCGGTCGCGAGGAATCTCCAGATGACGCGCAGCGATGGCTTCGGGCGCCAGCTGCAGAGCGCCCGGAAGCGTGCAGGGATCGGTGAGCATCTCCAGGGGGTGCCGCAGATCGACGATGTAGACCGGTTCGCCGGCATCGAGCATGCGCTTCAGCTCCTCGGGCTCGATGCGCGCGGCGGCCAGCTTGCGCAGCGCGGCGCGGCGGCGCAGGATGCGGGCGAGAAAGAATCCGGCGATGCCGGCCAGCAGCAGCGCGCCGGAGAAGCGGCCGGCCCAGGCGAGCAGAGCAGGATTGCGCCTGAGCGCGTCGCCGAAGAATCGCCCGCCGAGCAGCAGCGACGCCGCCCAAACCGCCGAACCCAGCGCGTCGAAGAAAAAGAACCGCCATGCCGGCATACGATATTGACCGGCGATGGGCGGGGCCAGAATAGCCACGCCGGGAACAAACTTGGCGAACAGCAGCATGGTGGCGCCGCGCCGGCCTAACGAGTCCTGCGCACGGCGGACGCAGGCATTAGGTTCGAGCGAGAGCCTGCACAGCCGGCGCAGGACGCTTTGCCCGTAGCGCCTGCCGAGGAAAAACCAGGTCGTATCGGAGATGAGCGCAGCGGCGACGATGGCGGCGAAGGCGAGCAGGAAGCGCATCGAGCCTTCGGCCGAAAGCGCTCCGGCAGCCAGCATGACCGGCGAGGCGGGAATCGGAATGCCCAGTTGTTCGACCAGAACCCAGGCAAATAAAAGAAGATAGCCATCGGCGAGGAGAAAGTGCGTGGGCAGAGCCATGTCTGTCCTCTGATGATGCAGCCTGGGGAGTCAGGCCGCCCCCGCAGCAACGGCCTCGCTGTTAAGGATGACGAACAGTGAAATTTGTCGCAAATGATCGAACCGGCCGCCGCTCAGCCGGTTATGCGGCCAGAGCGCGCCGCCTGTTCGATCGCCCGGTCGGTCCAGCGGGCCTGTTCGCCCGGGCAGGCCAGGCGCGCAGGGTCGCCGGCCAGCACAGCATCCACGAAATTCGACACCAGCGGGAAATGAAAATTGTCGTGCGGCGGCAACATCTCCATCCGTTCGGAAGTTTCCGTGCGGATGCGCAGCTGCGGACCGTTCAGCGGGTCCAGGTTGATCTCGCCATCCGCGCCCACGATCCGGAACTGGTCGCGGCCGATCCGCGAATTCCAGCGTACGTCGACAATGCCGTGCACGCCCCCGGCAAATCCGAGCAGCACGGTGGCCGAATCTTCCACGGCGAGCCGGTGCACGGCATTGGAAAGCATTCCGCACGCCCGCTCAGAGCGGCCAAAGAGGAAGTGCATGGCGTCGATGCGATGGCATGCAATGTCGTAAAGCGGTCCTCCTCCGGCCATCTTCGGCTCGAGCAGCCACAGGCGATCTCCGACGTGCAGCCAGCTGTGGCAATTCGCCTCGGTCAGCACCGGCCGGCCGATGGCCCCTGCGGCGATGAGCTCCCTGGCGCGTATGAGCTTTGGAT
>DATGLJ010000253.1:0-2602 GCA_035294185.1 Occallatibacter sp.
AGACTGTCTATGGATTTTCTGGACGAAGTCCCCGAGCCCGAAACAACCGATGCTCAGGCCAGGCCCGATGCCATCCGCATTATTCTTGCGGATTCGCAGGCCATCTATCGTGTCGGCATCCGGAAGATTTTTGCGCTCGAAGACGATATCCGCGTGGTGGCGCAGGCCGATTCGCTCGAGAGTCTGCGCGCTGCGATCGAGCGCTATCCAACCGATATAGTTCTGCTCGAAGGCGGCCTGCTGGCGGGCACGACCGATGCAATTCCCGAACTGCTCCGGTGCGCGCCCGGCGTCAAGCTGATCGTGCAGGCGATCGCCAACGACGAGAGTCATACGGTGGAGCTGTACCGGCGCGGCGTGCGCGGCATTATTTCCCGCTCTATATCGCCGGATTTGCTGGTGCGCTGCGTACGCCGCATCGCGGCCGGCGAAACGTGGATCGACAACCAGTCGGTCAACTGGGTGATCGAGGCCTATCGCGCACAGGCTGCGTCGCTGGTGACTCCGCGCAATCAGCCGCGGCTTTCGCCCAAGGAGATGTCGATCATTGCCTGCATCACGCAGGGCAAACGCAACAAGGAGATCGCCTCCCAACTTGGCACGACCGAGCAGGTGATCAAGAACTATCTGCGCAAGATCTACGACAAGCTGGGCGTAAGCGACCGGCTTGAGCTGGCGCTCTACTGCCTGCACAACAAGCTCATCCAGAGCGATGCAGACGAGGAGCTGATGACGCAGAAGGCCGTCGGCGAATAGGCGCGCGGCTCTCTATTCTTTTCCTTCGCAACTTATCCGATCGCCACGGGCTTTCGCCGGGCGCCGATCCTCGACCCCTTTGCGCGCCAGCTCGAGAAGGCGGTTCAGCTCGGCGAGATCGGCGGCGCTCATATGGCCGAGCAGATCCTTTGGCATGCGCTCGATCGCCGGGTCCATGGCGCGGAGCAGCTTCAGGCCGGCTTCGGTGATCTGCGTCCAGACCACGCGCCGATCGCTGCGGTCGCGGCGCTGGCGGACGAGCCTGATGGTTTTGAGCCGGCCGAGCAGGCGGGTGATGTCCGGCTCGGCGGCGATCATGCGCCGGCCGATGGCTGCGCAGGCCAGGCCCGCGGGATGCGCGCCGCGCAGGATGCGGAGCACGTTGTATTGCGTCGCGGTGATGCCCCAGGCGCGCGTACTGCGCTGCAGGGCGCGTTCGAAGCCGTCGGAGGCGCGCAGTAAATTGAGCAGCGCCGCCTCCTCAAGACCGGCAGAAGAACGACGCCGCTGGATTTCCATTTCAGGGCTGGTCATGCGTTCCGGTTTCGAGCGGCTATTGCTTGATGGCATCCACTTCTATGGTGAGTTCGATCTGGTTGCTCAGCATCGCATTGGGGTATTTGGTTCCGATATCGAAGGCGGTGCGGTCGATGGCCGCCGTCGCCGAGTAGCCGGTATGCAGTTTGTTGCCCATTCCGGGCACGGGGCCTTCGGGGCCTTCAACCTCCAGCGTGACCGGTCTGGTGATGCCATGCAGGGTAAGGTTGCCGGTGACGGTGAGGCCGTTGGCGCTTTTCGCCACGCTGGTGCTGGTAAAGGTAGCGGTGGGGAACTGCGCCACGTTGAAGAAGCTTGCGCTTTTGAGATCGTTGTCGCGGCTGGTGACGCCGGTGTCGACGCCGCTCACGTCGATGGTGACCTGGACGGAGGACTTGCTGAGATCGTTCTGGTCGAGCTGGATAGTTCCCGTGACCTTGCCGAAGCGGCCGTGCACCTTGGTGAGACTCATGTGACGGACGGTGAAGTCCACTTCGCTGTGGTTGGGATCGATGGTCCAGCCGGTGGCCTGAGCATGGGCCGGATGTGCGGCCAGCGGAGCAGCCAGGATCAGGATGGCGAGAGCAGAAAACGGTCGCTTCATTCGAATTTCCCTTTTCAAATACGGCCTGGTGGCCAGTCTATCTGCAGAATTGTCCCGACTCGCCGGCCATGTATCGTACGGGTGTAAGCTGCTGCTCATGCGACGCGTGAAGGCGGCATTTAGTTTCAGAATCTTGCGAATGAGCCGGACGGGGGTAATGGCGCGGGCGAAAGGCGGCATGTCCTTCGAGGCGGTCCCGCAATCCGGAGGCGCCACTTCACAAATCCCCGACGCCGGGACTACTATATCGGCAGCAATTGCTCTCCTCAGGCCAGTGGGCGATCTGTCAGGTAAGACCTCGTAAATCTGCCATGGTTCCGCAACAGGTTCCGGAATCGGTTCCTGGAATCCCAGACTGGTCGCCTTCTTCGCAGCATTGACAGCAACCAGATCCGGAGGTTGGGCGTTATGCCGGAGATAGAGAATCCCAATCCAGGCGAGAGCGCAGGCCGCAACATCACCCGGCGCAAATTCATTCTGGGTGTGATTGCGGGCGGCGCGGTGGTGAGCGCGACGAGTTACCGCTTGCTGGCGCCGGGCGGCCGTAGTGTGTCGGTCGGCGCTGGCGAGAGGCTGATCACCATTAACGTGAACGGCAAACCGCGGCGCGTGGAGGCCATGAAGCAGGAGACGCTGGCCTGGACGCTGCGCTACAAGCTGGGCCTGACGGGAACCAAGCTGGGCTGCGACCGCGCCGAGTGCGGG
>DATGLJ010000254.1:0-11305 GCA_035294185.1 Occallatibacter sp.
CGCTGTCGGTCAGGTCTTTCCACGTGCCGGCCACGCCGGGCACGTTGGCCTGACCGCCGAGCTTGCCTTCGGTGCCCACCTCCCGGGCCACGCGCGTCACCTCGCCGGCAAAGGCGTTGAGCTGGTCCACCATGGTGTTGAGGGTGTCTTTCAGCTCCAGAATCTCGCCCTTCACGTCCACGGTGATCTTGCGCGAGAGGTCGCCGCGGGCAACGGCCGTCGCCACCTCGGCGATGTTGCGCACCTGAGCGGTCAGGTTGCTGGCCATAAAGTTCACGTTATCGGTCAGGTCCTTCCACGTGCCGGCCACGCCGGGCACCACGGCCTGGCCGCCGAGCTTGCCCTCGGTGCCCACCTCCCGGGCTACGCGCGTCACCTCCGCCGTGAAGACGCCCAACTGCTGGATCATGGTGTTCACGATGTTGGCCGAGCGCAGAAACTCGCCTTCGAGCGGGCGGCCGTCCACATCCAGCTGAACGGTCTGGGTGAGATTGCCCTGCGCCACGGCGGCGATGGCGCGCGTCACCTCGGTTGTCGGCCGCAGCAGGTCCTCCACCAGCGTGTTCACCGAGATTTCCATCTCGTCCCAGGCGCCGCGGCGGCGATCCATGCGGATGCGCTCGCGGATCCTGCCCTCCTTGCCCACGGCCTGACCAACGCGCTTGAGCTCCTGGGCCATCTGCTGATTGGCCGCAACGATCTCGTTAAAGCTGTCGGCGATCTTTCCCGCCAGTCCGGTCCAGACGACAGGCAGCCGGACGCTGAAATCGCCGTTCTTCATCGTCTCAAGGCATTGAAGAATCGTAGGCAGGTACTCGCCGGCCGGTGAATCGAGCATTTCAACCTCGGTTGGACCTACTTGAGAAGCAGTCACTTCCTGTCCGTTTTGTCCGTTGGTGGATTTCTGTAAGGGCGTCTCCATGTGGACTCCACAGACTTTCTCTTTCTATCTCCTGGGAAAGAAGCTGCGAAAACAGCGAAAACGGATGGATCGTCAGGTCAAAAAATAATCGAAGACCGCGATGCCCCGCGCGCACTGCATCCTACCAGTGGGAAACCTTAGCTGAGATGCCTGGCTGGCCGAGCGGGTTGCCCGGCAGCCGGCGGGAGGAGCTGTCCCGGCGAGCTGCTTAGAAAAGATCTGCGGCACAAACGGCTGCCGGGAAAGCGGCGCTTCGATGCTGCAAACGTGTGCGTATCGGCAAGATGCTGGCCCCGAATCGGGCAAAAGCAGCCCGCCCGCCGGTCCGGCTACTGCATCCGCGCCAGATAGACGGCAAACCATCCCTGCGGGTCGGTCCACCGCTCGACGGCGGCAAATCCAGCCCCGGCCAGCAACGCCTCCGCCTGCCCGGGCGCGTATTTATAGCTGTTCTCGGTGTGGATCGTCTCCCCGGCAGCGAATTCCAGCCTGGTTCCCAGCGCGGCGAGCCGCACTCGCTGGGCAAACCGGCTCTCGAGGTGCATTTCGATGCGCGACCGGGCCGGGTTCCATATCGCCCGGTGCGCGAACGCCAGAGGATCGAAGTCGGCAGCCAGCTCGCGGTTGAGCCGGACGAGCACATTGCGATTGAAGGCCGCCGTTACTCCGGACGCATCGTCATAGGCGGCCAGCAGAATCGACTCATCCTTCACCAGGTCCACGCCCAGCAGCAGCGCATCGCCGGGGGCGAGCCCGAGACGCACCCGGCCGAGGAGCAGCGCAGCCTCATCGGGCTCGAAGTTGCCGATGCTCGAGCCAATGTAGAGCACCAGGCGGCGCTCCCTTCCGTGACCGTTTCCATGGCTTTTTTCATGATCGTTCAGGCGCAGGCTCGACCCATGCATGTAGTCCATGACGCGCGGCAGCACGCGCACGCCGGCGATCTCCCGCTCGATCCGCTTCTGCGCGGTCTCAAGGGCGCTGGCCGAAACGTCGATTGGTTCGTAAATCACCTGGCCCTGCCGCTCGACGGCGGCGTGGAGCAGAATCCGCGTCTTCTCGGCCGATCCGGCGCCCAGCTCTGCAATGCGCAGCCGCGCGCCGTTGCCGGCTGCGGCGGCGATCATCCGCCCGGCATGGCTGGCCAGAATCCCGCGTTCGGTGCGCGTCAGGTAGTATTCGTCGAGTTCCGTGATGGCGTCGAAGAGCCGCGAGCCGGTCTCGTCGTAGAAGAGCCAGGGCGGCAGACGCCGCGGCGGCGCGCTGAGTCCCTGGCGGGCAGCCGACGCCACGTGCTGGTTTACCGCATGCTCCTGAGCAGAAAGAACAGATCCTCGCATGGTCTTCGATTGGATGCAGGAGTCCGGGATGAAGAGGACTTTTCTGTGCCGGGTCGACTGGTTGCAGGCCAGCTCTCTACCGGGCCAGGCGGATGCCCGAGAACTGCCAGCGCGTCTCAGGCGGAAAGAAATTGCGATAGCTGGCGCGGATATGGGCAGCCGGCGTCACGCAGGAACCGCCGCGCAGAACCATCTGTCCGCTCATGAACTTGCCGTTGTACTCGCCCAGCGCTCCTGCGAGCGGGCGGAAACCCGGATAGCCGAGATAGGCGCTTGCCGTCCACTCCCAGCAATCGCCATAGCAGGATTGCATGCTGTGCGGGTCTCCGATCGAACCGGCGGGGGGAGCCGGCATCAGCCGTCCGGAATCCAGCAGATTTCCCTGCAAGGGCGCGCTCTCGGCCGCCGCTTCCCATTCGCCTTCGGCAGGCAGGCGGCAGCCGGCCCAGCGCGCGTAGGCGTCAGCCTCGAAAAAACTCACCTGGCTTACGGGGGCGCAGGCCATCTCCGCCAGACTTCTGGTCCCGCGCAGCGTAAAGATATGCCAGGCGCCGTCTTCCCCGTCCGGTTTGCTCCAGTAGAGGGGCGCCCGCCAGCCGTTAGCCTGAACCGCGTCCCAGCCGGCGGAGAGCCACAGCTCCGGCCGCCGGTAGCCGCCGTCGGCGATAAACTCGGCATATTCGCCGCAGGTAACCAGGCGGCCGGCAAGGGCATACGGCTCCAGCCATACCCGGTGGCGGGGCAGTTCATTGTCGTAACAGAAGCCGTCGCCGGCGTGGCCGATCTCCCGCAGGCCGCCTGCAAACTCGATAAAGCGCAGGGCCCGGCTTTGCCGCTCCCCTGTTGCGCTTTGCTCGCCGCAGCCCTGCTGCCTGTAAGCAGGCTTCAACGGGTTGGTGTAGAAGGCATTCAGAACATCGGTGAGCAGCAGCTCCTGGTGCTGCTCCTCGTGATTTGCACCCAGTTCGGAGCGGCGCACGGCTTCCGGGTGCGGATCGTTCTCGAGCAGCCGCTTCATCGCCGCGTCCACATGCTCGCGGTAGCGCAGAACCTCCTCAAGCCCGGGGCGCGAGAACGATGCCCGCAGCCGTTTCTCGGGAAATTCGGAAAAGCTCTGGTAATAGCTGTTGAAGAGCCAGGGAAAATCCTGATGGAAGAGGCGGTAACCGGGCAAAAATTCGCGCAGAACGAAGGACTCGAAGAACCATGCGGTGTGCGCCAGATGCCACTTGGCCGGCGAGGCCTCGGGACACGACTGAACCATCATGTCCTCCGGGGTGAGCGGCTCGCAGAGAGCGAGCGTGCGCTGCCGCACCAGGCGGAACCGCTCGGCAACTCTCGCTGCGACATCGAACTGCGCGCTCTCCGCAACCATCTTTTCCATGGTCAACCTCCACTGCCGGCGCCATCGCCCGGCCGCTGCGGCATCCGCATTGAGCGATAGTGTACCTTTTATCCCGGCGCTCCCATGCCCTTCGGGTAAAAATGGCATGATTTTTTCACGCCAAACCCGGCAGACCGGTGGTCTAATTTTCTTACACGGTTTCTTCAGCCGTTCGCCTCTTTGACTGTCGCGGAGGGAGGCTTATGGTGAGGCCTGCTTCATCCCGCCCGTTGCTGATTTCATTGCTGGCTGTCTGTCTCCCTGCTTTCCATGCTTCACGGGCGCAGAGCCCGGCCGGCCAGCGCCCCTCCGCCAATCAGGCTCCGGCGCCGGCTTCCGATTCGATGCTTCCCACGGCGGCAGCGCCGCCAGCGGCTTCGGCCGCGCCCGTTGTTCCGTCCCCGTCTCCGATCTACGCCACCCCCGAGCAGGAGGGCGACGCCCTGGAGGCGCGGCAGCGCTACCAGGCGGCCATTGCCGCTTACGCAAAGGATCCGCACCCCTCGGCCGCGGTCTGGAACAAGATGGGCATCGCCTACCAGATGATGTTCAACACCAGGGACGCGGCGCGCTGCTATCGCGAATCGCTCAGGCTGGATCCGAAAAACGCCATGGTCCTCAACAACCTCGGTACGCTGTACGACTCGGCCAAACAATACTCGGCGGCCGAAAAGATGTACCGCAAGGCGCTCAGGCTCAAACCCGATTCCCCTGTCATTCTCAAGAACCTGGGCACCAACCTGCTGGTGCAGCACAAGTACAACAAGGGATGGGAAGCCTACAAGAAGGCCATGACCCTCGATCCCGGCATCTTTAAAAACCACAACAGCCCTACCGTTTCCAATCCCACGTCCATTCACGAACGAGGGGCGATGAATTACTACATGGCCCGCGGCTGCGTGAAGATGGGCGAGACCCAGTGCGCACTCGATTACCTGAAGCTGGCGCTCGACGAGGGGTTCACGACAGCCAAGAAGCTCTCGGCCGACGAGGACTTCGCCAGCCTGCGCTCGAATCCCGCCTTCCAGCAGCTGCTGGCCGAGCAGAAGCAGCCGCAGCATCAGTAAAACGGAGGCCGGCGAACCGGGTTCGGGGGCGCGCCCCGTGCACTGTCGCTTTGCTTTCTGCGGCAGACCGCTACAGCCGTTCGCCGGTCTGTTTCTGCGTCTCGGCCGGCTCCCGATGCGCGGCGCTGAAGCCCGCCGCAACAGCCAGAATGGCGCCGATAACAACCAGCGAAATGCCGGCCGGCACCGCAAACCAGCGGCTAACCAGCATTTTCAGGCCGACGAAACCGAGAATCGCCGCCAGCCCGTAGTGCAGATACCGCAGGCGGTTGAGCATGCCCGCTAAGCCCAGATAAAGAGAGCGCAGTCCGAGTATGGCCGCGATATTCGACGTGTACGCTACGAACGGATTGTGCGTAACCGCGAGCACCGCCGGTATGGAGTCGGTGGCAAAGAGCAGATCGGTGAACTCGACGGCGAGGATCACCGGCACAAGCGACCCGCGCGCCGGCTGCAGGCGTTTTACCCAATCGGGTATCGCGGCCTGCGCCGAGCGGCCTCGCAACAGCCGGAAGGCTGTATAGAGCAGGAATGCGCCCAGAAGCAGGGTAACCCACTCGAACCGGCCGAGCAGCGTGACGCCCGCCGCGATGAAGAGGGCGCGCAGCAGCACTGCGCCGCCGGTGCCCCAGAGCAGCGCCCGCTCCTGCCGCTCGGGACCGATCTCGAAGCCCTCGAACAGCACGAGAAAGACGAAAAGGTTGTCGATGCTGAGGGAGGTTTCGATCGCATAGCCTGCGGCAAACTCGAGCGCGGGCTGCCGGCCGCGGGTCAAGGCGATCCAGCCGGCAAAGGCCGCCGCCGCTGCCGGCAGCAGAAGCAGAGCCGGCCAGATGCGGCGAGGAGGCCTGCCGCGCAGACCCGCCGCAAGCGCGTCGGCCACCAGCAGCGCCGCCAGAACGCCGTGAAACCCCAGCCACCAGGTCCACGAAGCGCCAGCGATCATAGGCCAATCGTATCAATAACGAGGCAAGACGCCCGGCGCCGGGCCCTGGCTGCGCCGGAATATCGTGTCACTTTTCTCCGGCTTTTGGCATCTTCAGGGAAGAGGGCGAAATTGGCAGAGCTGGATCAACCGGTCGCGCTGGCAACTCCATTCGAGGGCGGAAGACTGCCGCGGGTGGTCATCGTAGGGGGCGGCTTCGGCGGTCTCCATGCGGCGGCTTCGCTCAGGGACCTGCCGGTGCAGGTGACGGTCATCGACCGCCGCAACCATCACATCTTTCAGCCGCTGCTCTATCAGGTCGCGCTGGCCGTGCTGTCGCCCGCCGATATCGCCCAGCCGATCCGGTCGATTCTGCGCCGCCAGGCCAATGCGGAGGTGCTGATGGACGAGGTTGTGGCCATCGACACCGCCCGGAAGAGGGTGCAGCTCAAAAGCGGCGCTGCCGTTGCCTGGGACTACCTTGTGCTGGCCGCCGGCGCCACCCACTCCTACTTCGGCAACGATGGCTGGGCGCAGATCGCGCCCGGGCTCAAGACCATCGAAGACGCCACCGAGATTCGCCGCCGGGTGCTGCTGGCCTTCGAGCTGGCAGAGCGGCAGATGGTCGAGCATGGCTGGCACCCGCCGCTGAACTTCGTCGTCATCGGCGGCGGCCCTACCGGTGTGGAGCTGGCCGGCGCGATCAGCGATATTGCGCAGCTTTACATGAAGCGCGACTTCCGGCACATTCAGCCCGCCAGGAGCCGCGTCTTGCTGCTCGACGGCGGCCCTCGCATTCTTGCCGCCTATCCAGAGGATCTGTCGGCGAAGGCCCAGGCCACGCTCGAACGGCTGCACGTCGAAGTGCGCACCGAAACGCAGGTCACCGGCGTCGAGCCGGGATGGGTCGAGGTAAAAGGACCGCAGGGAACCTACCGCATTGAGTCGGCCGTGACCCTGTGGGCCGCCGGCGTTCAGGCCTCGCCGCTTGGCAAACTGCTGGGCGCGCCGCTCGATCGCCGCGGCTGCGTGATCGTCGACGAGTCGCTCAACCCCGCGGGCATGAAGAATGTTTTCGTCGTGGGCGACCTGGCCCACTTCGAGCAGGACGGCAGGCAGATTCCCGGCGTGGCCCAGCCGGCCATGCAGATGGGCGATCATGTGGGCAGGCTGATCGGCGCCGATCTCGCCGGCATGCCGCGGCCGCCGTTCCGCTATTTCGACAAGGGCGACATGGCGACGATTGGCCGCATGCACGCCGTCGCCGACGTGAAATGGCCCTTCCGCAGCCACATGAGCGGCCTGCCGGCCTGGCTCACCTGGGCGGTGGTCCACATCTTCTTCCTCATCGGATTCCGCAACCGGCTGGCCGTGATGGCCAACTGGATGTGGACCTACCTCACCTTCACGCGCCAGGCGCGCCTGATCACCGGCGACCAGACGTTGCCGGGCTGGAAGGAAGCGGTGAATGCCGGACAGGGCAGAGCGAAAGCGGCCGATTAGCGCCGGCCGCCGACCGATGAACGCCGCGCCGACCGAGGGGCTTTCGCACGGCGTCTGACGGTACGAGCCGGCAGGGCTGCGCGGCGGCCGGTCAGCAGGCCGGCGCGATGCCGCTTCGGCCTCTGAAGAAAAATCCCAGAATCAGCAGCGCTCCGGTTGCGCTCAGCGCCGCATCTGCGCCCGGCATGCCGCGCGGTCCCCACAGGCGGAAGCCCTGCCCATTTATCCACGCCATATACGCCACCGGCAGATTGCCGATCGAGTTGATGATGGCGTAGCGCGAGCTGCCGCTCATGCCGGAGTCGCCCATGAACTCCAGCACGACGCCGGTAAACAGCGCATAGCATCCGCCGATGGTGAACAGGAACAGCACCGTGCCGGTGAAGTAAACCGCCGGCCGCAGGCTGCCGAGCGCCAGAATGGCCAGCGTGCCCGCATTGACGATGCCCGCAGTGAGAAATGCGATCGGCGTGCGGACCCGCACCGGAATCAGCGAGACCGCCATTGCGCCGGCGGCCGTGAGCAGCGCGCCGCCCAAGCCGTTGATCCAGGCAACCTGGGCGCCGCTCACGCCGTAGTCGCGCGCCAGCTCCGGCAGCAGGCCGATCATCGCGCCGCTGCTGGCCGGAAACGCGCACATCAGCGTGTAGGGAATGGCCTCGCGACGCAGAAAGGTGCTCCTGAATTCGCGCCAGATGCGCGCAGCCGTCCGGAGCGGGCTGGCCGCGGCGGTTGCGCGGCTGGCGGGCTCGCCGCCGGGCGCGGCAAAGACAGCCAGGGCAGGCAGCGCGATCATTGCAGCCACGATCCAACCCAGCCGGGCCAGGCTTACGCGCTCGGCCAGCCACACCATCAGGAATACGGTCACCGCGCCGAAGACCAGCGAGCCCGTCTGGTAGGCGCTGCCGGCGCGGCGGCGGTTGACCTCGCTCCGCAGCGTGCCCATGATGCCGCCGCACGCAGCGACGACAAACTCGCCCAGGCACGCGCCCGCGAAGATGATCGCGATGGTTCGCGTTGCGCCCAGGCGCGGCTGGTGAAAGGCAATCCCCAGCAGGGCAGCGGCGGCGATGGCCGAGGATATGAGCCAGGCGCGGCGCGGCAGCCAGAAGTCGGTGAGCGGACCCCACAGGAAGTAGATGGCGTGCGGCAAGGCCAGCAGCGCGACGATGCTGGCCGCGCGCGCCGGCTCTACGCCCTCGTTGCGCAGCAGATAGGAGAGCGCGCCGCTGACCAGGCCAAGCGAGATCACGGCATCGGGCGCGATGAGGAAGGCGAAGAGCCAGGGCCGGGCCTTGTCCGTCTCTGGCGCGGCGGCTGCGGTCGGAAAATCGCTCTGGGCCTTTGCGCACCCGGGCGGCTGCATGGCCGTTAGCGTAACACGCGCATAACGATTGATAAACTGGAAGGCGATGCTCGATCTGCAGTTCGTCCGCGCCAATCTTGAACTTGTCCAGGCTAAGCTGCGCGCCCGCGGCGCCGATCCCGATGCTCTGCTGGGCGATTTTCTCGCGCTCGATCAGCGGCGCAGGCAGGCCATTACCCAGGCCGAACAGGCCCGGGCGCGGCGCAACGAGCTGAGCCAGCAGGTGGGCGCGCTTAAAAAGGCGGGCAGGAACGAGGAAGCCGCGGCCGCGATGGAAGAGACGCGGACGCTCAAGGAGAAGCTCGACGAGCTGGACCGCACCGCCGGCGAGCTGGACGAGCAGCTTCGTCAGGCGCTGGCGCGCGTGCCCAATCTGACGCGCGACGAGGTCCCCACGAGCACGTCCGAGGCCGGCAACAAGGTCGTTAAAACGTGGGGCGAGCCGAAGAAATACGACTTCGAGCCGAAGCCGCACTGGGAGGTGGGCGAGGCGCTGGGCATTCTCGACCTTGAGCGCGCGGCCAAACTGAGCGGTGCGCGGTTTGCCGTGTACATGGGCGCGGGGGCGCGGCTGGAGCGGGCGCTGATCGGCTTCATGCTCGACCTGCACACCCAGAAGCACGGCTACACCGAGGTGCTGCCGCCGTTCATGGTCAATTCCAGATCGCTCTTCGGCACCGGCCAGTTGCCCAAGTTCGCCGAAGACCTGTTCCGCTGCTCGGACGCCGACGCCGGCAGCGCTGCGCGCGGCGAGTACCGGGACAACGATCACTGGCTCATTCCGACCGCAGAAGTTCCCGTGACGAATCTCTACCGCGACGAGATTCTCGACGAGGCGCGGCTGCCGATCGCACTGACCGCCTACACGCCCTGCTTTCGCGCCGAAGCGGGAGCCGCAGGAAAGGATACGCGCGGCATCATCCGCCAGCACCAGTTCCAGAAGGTGGAGCTGGTCAAGTTCACGCGGCCCGAGGAATCCGACGCCGAGCACGAGAAGCTGACGCGCGACGCCGAGGAAATCTTAGAGCTTCTGGAGCTGCCGTACAGACGGGTGCTGCTGTGCACCGGCGACACCGGTTTTTCTTCGGCGAAGACCTACGACCTGGAGGTCTGGCTGCCGGGGCAGAAGCTCTACCGCGAGATCTCTTCCTGCTCGAACTTCGACGCCTTTCAGGCAAGAAGAGCGAATATCCGCTACAGGCCGGCCGGCTCGAAGGCCAGGCCCGAGTTTGTGCACACGCTCAACGGCAGTGGGCTGGCCGTGGGGCGCACCTGGCTGGCCATTCTCGAAAACTACCAGCAGGCCGACGGCTCCGTCGTGGTGCCGCAGGCGCTGCGGCCGTACATGGGCGGACTGGATAGAATAGTGAGAGGGTTCTGATGGCCTCTTTCACCTCCAGCGGCGCGGTTTCCGATTCACCGAGGGGCGGCGTGTCGCGGGTTCTCAAAAGCTACTTCTACTGGACCTACCCGCGCGGCAGTTTCCATTACGACGTGATGGTCACGCTGATCCTGCTGTTCATCTTCGTTACGCCGCATCTTTGGGATTTCGGCGAGAAACCGACGCCGATGACGCGCGTGACGCATCCGATCGAAGTGACCGGATACGGCACGCACGGGCTGGTGGTGACGGTGGACGCCGCGGCGGTCGATGTTCCGGCGGGCGCGCCGAACCACGTGGTAAAAGACGCGCTGCGCAAGGCCATCGAGCCGGTGACCGGCGACGCCGTCTCGGTGGAGCGCTGGATGACGGTCACCGACGCGAAAGGCAACCTGCAGTGGAAGGTCTGGGTTCGCAGGTAGAGCCATCTCGATTTGGGAGCGCTTGCCTGGCCTCCTGTTGCATTCTTTGATCTCCGTCCGGAACTGTGCGGCGATGAACCGCGTAGATAAGAAAAGGGAAAAATCGATGCGTTTCTGTTTGAGGCGTCCGTTTTCTGGAAGACTGTCTTTGGCGGTACTGCTTGCGGTGACCGCGATTCCCGGCCGCGCTTTTGCAGCCGGCGACCTGAAGGCCACGCTGGCGCGGCTCGACGCCGCAGCAGCCGGATTCCGCTCGACCACCGCCAACTTCGAATTCATCAGCATCCAGACCGATCCGGTGCCGGACAAAGACGTGCAGACCGGCGTCGTCTATTACCAGCGCACGGGCTCGAACTTCCAGATGGGCCTGCACATCGACCAGGTGAACGGAGAAAAGGCGCCAAGGATCATCGTCTGCTGCCAGGGCGGCAATGTCCGGCTCTTCGACGAAAAGATGAACCATGTAACCGTGCTCAACAAGATCAGCCAGTATCAGAGCTGGTTCATGCTGGGCTTTGGCGCCAGCGGCCGCGAGCTTGCCGAGAAATTCGACATAACCGACGACGGCGCCGAGACGGTGGATGGCGTAAAGACCGAAAAGCTGGAGATGATTCCCAGGGATCCGAACGTGCGCCGCAACGTGGCGAAGATTACGCTGTGGATGGATCTGGACCGCGGCGTGAGCCTGAAGCAGCGCTTCGACGAGGATCCGAGCCACTACCGCGTGTGCACCTATTCGAATATTCGGATGAACCAGAGCGTGCCGCGGGACGCCTTCACCTTCAGGACCAATAAGCAGACGACGGTGAGCAGCCAGTAAAAAGTCGGCTGCGACACGCGCCCTTGTGCGAGAAGCATGGCCGGCCGGTGCGGGATCGCTTCACTCTCTGTTTTCGCCGAGGAGCGCCGGGGCGGAAATCCGGGAAAGCCACCTCTGGCGAAACGGTCCCTTACCTGTTCAGGGACGTAGTGACAGCTTGTGTTGTGGATCCAGC
>DATGLJ010000255.1:0-6333 GCA_035294185.1 Occallatibacter sp.
CCAGCGAAGCGGCCGCCCGCGTTTACGGAGCGGAGGTGCTCGAGGCCGGCATCGAGGATAATCCGGAAAACTATACGCGGTTTTTTCTGGTGCGCCGCGCCGCCGAAGCCCGAGTCGATCCCGCCGCCAACAAGATCAGCATCGCCTTCAGCGTGGAGCACCGGCCCGGTTCGCTGGTTGCGGCTCTGACCGCGCTGGCGAACGTAGGCACCAACCTGACCAAGATCGAATCGCGCCCCATCCATGGCAGGCCGTGGGAATATGTCTTCTATGTCGATTGCCAGATCGGCTCGGGCGAGGAAGGCGCGCGGGCCCTCGGAGCACTGGCCGAGCACTGCGGCATGGTGAAGGAGCTGGGCAGATATCGGGAGGCGGCAGGCCGCGCCAGGGCGGCGGTTTGAAATCGTCCCGGAGCTGCCTGCGCAATGCTATGCCGGCTTTCGGAGGTCGAGCGCCGGCGCCAAACCGGCCCTTTTTCTCAGGTGCTTTCCCGCAGCCGGGAACAAATCCCTTCAATCCTGCGTAATTACGCACCATGCAGGGTGCGGCTACATTAAGCTGGTCGATAAACCGGTTCACGTTCGAAAATGGGAGCGGAACCGGGAAGGGAACAGCCGCAGGTTTTGTGGCTGGCCGGCGCAGAGCCCGCGATGCCGGCGCGCAACCGCCCGCGCGGCCGGCCGCCTCGGCTGCGGATTGCCCATCTTCGGTTCCAGGGAGGCGCGTGCACGATCCGGTTTCAGCCTCGACGCCGGCGTCGATTCAGTCGGGCGAGATCGACGGAATGCTGCTCGTCCGCCGCTGTCTGGACGGCGATCCGGGCGCCTGGGCAGAGATGGTCCGCACCCACCATAAGCGCGTCTACGCCCTCTGTTACCGGTTCACGGGCAATCCCACCGACGCCGAAGACCTTACGCAGGACGTATTCCTCAAAATCTATTCGAACCTGTCCAGCTTTGACGGTCTGCGCGGCAGCCTGCCGGTCTGGATCGCCACCATGACGCGCAACCTGCTGGTCGACAACTTCCGGCGGACGCGCAACCAGCGGGCGACCGGCTCGCTCGACGGGGGCTGGGACGGAACCGAAGAGCCGAGCCCGGCGGAGCGGCTCGTGGCTGCCGGGCCCTCGCCGCACGATCAGGCCGTGCGCCGGGAGCTGGAAAAAATGGTGCAGCAGGCGCTGGCCCAGGTCTCGGTCGAGCTGCGCGAGGCCGTCATTTTGCGCGACCTGCAGGATCTTGATTATAAAGAGATTGCACAGGTTCTCAATATTCCCGAAGGAACCGTAAAGTCGCGTATCAGCCGCGGCCGGGCGGAACTTGCGCGCCTGCTCGAGCGTAATAAACGAGAGGTGATGTAACCATGGCCGAGCGCGCACACATTCCGAGTTCTCCGGCCTGCGGGCGGTGGGAAACTCTGCTGGCCGACGCGCTGGACGGCCTGCTCTCTGCGGCCGACGAGATCGCCTTCCGGGAGCACATGGCCGGCTGCAGGGCCTGCTCGGCGCTCTACGAGGAAGCCCGGCGCGGCCGCCAGTGGCTGGAGTTTCTTTTACCCGGACCGGAGGTTCCCGAAGGCCTGGCGGAGCAGATTCTGGCCCGAACCGGGCCGGGTAAAACCCCGCATGGCCTGCTGACGGCCTCCGGCCCGGCGGCCGTGCCCGCTGCCGTCTTTACGCCTGACTGGCAGCGTCCGGGATTCATGGGATTTATCCATCGCTTTGCGGAGCCGCGGCTGATGATGACCGCGGCCATGGCCTTCTTTTCCCTCGCCCTCACGCTGAATCTTGCCGGCATCCGGCTGAGCCGGATGCGCCTCTCGGATTTGCGGCCGGCGGCGCTGCGGGCATACATGGAGCGGCGAATTACGATGGCTTCGGTTCCGGTAATTCGCTATTACGATCACCTGGTCTTTATCTACGAGCTGCAGACAAGGATGCACGAGCTGCGCGGCGAGGACGAGGAGAGCCGTCCGCAGGCCAACCCACAGTCGGGCCTGCAGCCGGCCGCTCCCGGAGAACCGGAAAGAAACAGGAAGGATGGCGGCTCGCGCGTGAGTCCTTCCGGTCTTGCGCCCCGGCAGCAGCCGGGCCAGCCCGCGCAGGCCAAAGGAGACGCATTCGGCGAGAAGCTCGAAGCTTCCGACCATCCTGCGGCGCCGGAAGATCCGGATGCTTCCGGCGATGTCGAGGGTTCGTCGGCCGGCAGCCGGGCTGCGGCGGAAAATGTGCTGGCAAGCGAAATATCGACGATCCGCAGGCCCGGTCCCGAAGGCGGTCACGAAGGTTATGTTTGTTCCGGCGTGTTTCTGGCGCGGCTCGACAGCTTCGAGCCGCGTCCTGCTCCGGCCGCCAGCTCATCGGCGGTCTGTTCGATCCGGCATTCGACCCGCGCATTCCTGCGGCTCCGCAACAGGAAAACAGCGATACAGGAAGGGAGCGGCGGACCATGGACTGCGTTAATCACCCGGGCGTGAGCGTCTCGGCCTATTGCCAGAACTGCGGAAAACCGCTGTGCTCGGCGTGCGTGCACAGCTTCGCAACCGGGCAGATCCTGTGCGAACCCTGCCATGCCGCATGGCAAAGCGCGCAACAGAGGCCATTCGCGCCGCCGCCCGATGCGGGCATTCCCAACCCCGGCATCGCAGCCGTTCTCGGGATCATTCCCGGAGTCGGCGCCATGTACAACGGCCAGTTCTTCAAGGGCTTCGTCCACGTCATCGTCTTCGCCATCCTGGTTTCGATTACCAGCACGGCCCACTCCGGCCTCAATGTCTTTTTCGCCCTGCTGATCCCTGCCTGGGTCATCTACCAGTCGTTTGAGGCCTACCACACGGCCAATGCGCGCCGCGCCGGGCTTCCTCTTCCCGATCCTCTGGGGCTGAATGAGCTGGGCAACTGGTTCCAGGCCGCATTCCAGAACGAGTACCGGCACGCGCCCATGCGGCCGCCCTCCGCGAACCCATACCAGAGCCCCGCCGGCGGTCCATCCGCGGGTCCTTCGGCTCCGTCCGCCGCTGCCGGCGCGGGTCCGGCGGCGGGCGGGCCTCAGACGCCGTATTCAAATCCCTATCAGACCGGTTACCAGCCGCCGCCCTTTGCCGGGTTCCCGGCCGGCGCTCCACCCGCATCCGGCTTTGTTCCCGGCGTCCCGCCGGCCGAGGGCTACGTGCCCGGATATCCCCCGATGCCGCCTGTTCCGCCTGTTCCGCCCGTTCCGCCGGTTTACTGGCGCAGGCGCGAGCCCATTGCCGCCGTTGTGCTGATCGCCCTGGGCTTTCTGTTTCTCGCCGGCCAGCTTGACTGGTTCTCGGGCCGCTTCTTCGAGTTCACCTGGCCTCTGCTTCTCATCGCGCTGGGCGCATGGCTGGTCCTGCGCCGCATGCAGGAGTCTGTGCCGCCGCCACAGCCCGGCAGCGCGCCCGCCGAGCAGCAGGAAGAGAGCGCCGAGAACCGAAGGGAGATCCTATGAACCGCTATATCTTTATTCACCGGCTCACCGGCCCGGCCGTCCTGCTGCTGCTCGGTGTGGTCGCGCTGCTCAGCCAGGCGCATCTGGCCAGCTTCAATATCTTCGTTCCGCTTCTGCTCATCCTGCTCGGCGTGCTCAAGCTGGCCGAACGCGCCGCGCTTGCGCAGGAATCGAATTTCGATCCATATGGCAATCCTTATTCCGCCGGCGGCAACTACGGCCCATACAATCCATACGGAACCGGCGCGCCCCAGCAGCCCTATCCGCCGGGCGCATCTGGCGCCGGAGCAGCTTCGACCGCCATCGTCCCCTCCCACGCGAGCGGCAGCGAAAACGATGAGGGCAAGCAATGAGCTCGATGCCGCCCAATCCGCAGGGTTATCCGCCATACGATCCCAAGACCCAGTGGCGCGCCTACCGCGAACAGCAGAAGGCCGCCTGGCGCGCCCAGCGCGAAGCCTGGAAGGCTCAGCGGCGCGCATGGCAGGCGCAATACTGGGGTGGCCCGCAGAGTGCCTCCATCGTAGGACCGCTCATCCTCATCGCCGTCGGCGTCGTGTGGCTGCTCATTTATGCCGGTGATCTCTCGGCCGAGCAGTTCTGGAACTGGTATGCGCGCTGGTGGCCGGCAATTCTGATCGTCGCCGGCGTGGCTCTTCTCGGAGAGTGGATGCTCGACCTCAGGCGCGACGTTCCTGTGCGCCGTCACGGCCCGGTCGGCCTGCTCATTCTGCTGGTCTTCCTTGGCATGTTCGCGGCAAAGGGCCATCACATGGGCGCACCCGGCTGGGACAGCGATAATGCCGATTTCTTCAACCTGTTCTCCGGGCAGCAGGAGCACGATATGGACCAGGCCGCGCTCGAGTCCCGGATTCCGGCCAACGCCTTGATCGAGATCGATAACCCGCGCGGCGACGTAAGCATAACGGCCGCCGAGGACAACAGCGTGAGCGTGCAGCCGCACGAAGTGGCCTACGCGCATTCCGACAGCGATGCGCAGAAGATCTTCGCGAACGAAGCGGCGCACCTCACCGTAAGCGGCAGCTCGGTAACGGTGCGCGCCGGCGACGACAACCGCGGCAAAGTGAACCTGACGATCACGGTTCCGGCGACGGCGCACGTCTCGGTGAACGCGGCCCGCGGAGACGTAATGGCGTCGGGCCTCGATGCCGGCATCGACATCAGCGCCGGGCACGGCGATGCGCGCCTGAACGCGATCAACGGTCCGGTGGTAGCGCACTTCGACCACAGCCGTCACGACTTCTCCGCGCACCAGGTCAACGGCGATGTGACGGCCGACGGCAATACCAACGACGTTACGCTCTCCGAGATCAGGGGCCGCGTCGCCCTCAACGGCGAAATCTTCGGCGATGTGCACATCGAAAACGTCTCCGGCGGCGTAAAGATTCACACTTCGGTGACGGATCTCGACATTGCGGCGCTGCCCGGCGACATGACGCTCGACTCGGACAACCTGCGCGTAAACGAGGCTACCGGCGCTGTGCAGGTGAACACCCACGCCAAGGATGTCGATCTTAACCAGATCTACGGCGACACAACTGTTCAGGATCGCGATGGAACCATCGCCATCGAGCCGGCCGGCGCCTACGCCATTGACGCCCGCAACAACAAGGGCGATATCGAGATCACGCTGCCGCCGAACGCCGCCGGCAACGTCAATGGCCGCACGCACAATGGCGAAGTCGTCACCGACTTTGCGCTGAGCATAACCGGCGACCAGGACAAGGTCGTCGCCGGCAGGATCGGAGCAGGCGGCCCGCGCATCGACCTCAGCGCCGAAGACGGAGATCTGCACCTCAAGAAGGGGCCGGGCTTCCCGTCGGCGCCGCCCGCGGCCGAATCCGGCGCATCCGCGCCGCCGTCCGGGCGCGGCCGCCACCTGAAATCCAAAGAAGCGCTGCCCGCCCAGCCGGTAACGCAATAGATACCGGCGAAACAGCCCGGGCTGCCAGGAGCAGCGCGGGGCTGCGCAAGCGACCGGCCGGGCTTTCCCCGCCTTTTTGAAATTCTGCTCTTCGGAATTGCCCGGCTAAGCCCGATCTCGCTGCGCAAATTGTGCGCCGTTTTTCGTTTCCTGCACTTAGGCCGAGACGCAATTTCGCAGCGCTCCGGCCTGCGCGTTGCGGACGGTCCTGCAACCATCGCCGGGCGCTCCGTTATCCTTGGCATGAATGCCGGCCACGCTCTCCATCGTCCTGATCGCGCTCAACGAAGCCGCCAATCTGCCGCGCACGCTCGCCAGCGTCCAGGGACTGGGCGAAATCGTTCTCGTCGATTCGGGCTCGACCGACGCCACCGTCGAGATTGCCCGCCGCTTCGGCGCGCGCGTTTTCATCGAGCCGTGGAAGGGCTTTGGCGGGCAGAAAAACTCCGCTATTGAAAAAGCAGCCGGCGAGTGGATCCTCTCGCTCGATGCCGACGAAGAAGTGAGCCCGGAACTGGCCGGCGAAATCCAGGCTCTGCTGGAGGCAGGCGCGAGCGCGGCTTATAGCGCCTATCGCATCCCGCGGCTTAACCATTTTCTGGGCCGTCCCCTGCGCCACGGCGGCTACTGGCCCGATCCCAAACTGCGCCTCTTCCGCCGCGGCGCGGCGCAATTTGAAGATCGCCCCGTGCATGAGACCATGCGGGCGAACGGACCAATCGGCCAGCTCAAGGGCCATCTCATCCATCACTGCTACCCCACCATCGACGATTACATCGAGCACATGAACCGCTACAGCACAGCCGGCGCACAGATGCTCGCCGATGCGGGCCGCGCAGGCAGCTCATGGGCATGGCTGGTCTGGAACGCGGTGCTGAATCCCGCCGCAACCTTCCTCTACAACTACCTCCTCCGCCT
>DATGLJ010000256.1:0-12431 GCA_035294185.1 Occallatibacter sp.
AGGCCCGTCCGCCACAGCTTATTTGCGACGCGGAAGATCCACACAGCCCAAAGGCCGGGATAGCAAAGCAGGACTTCGGCAGCAGAGCGCGCAGCCGGGTCGCGCTCCATGATGGAGCCGATGTCTTCGCGCATGCGGGAAAGGATGGACATAGGGAACAGAGAGCAGGGAACAGGCCCGGGGCGCGGCGCCAGGAAACCGATATTCTCCTTTTCCCTGGTCCTGTTCCCTGTGTTGTTTATGCGGGCACCGGAACCGGTTCAGGCTGGAGAGCCAGGGCCTGCTGGCGCAACGGTTCGAAGAGAACGCTCGACAGGTAACGCTCGCCGAAGTCGGGCAGTACGGCGACGATCAGCTTGCCGGCATTCTCGGGGCGCGCGGCGACTCTGAGGGCGGCCGCCGCAGCAGCGCCGGAGCTGATGCCGACAAACAGGCCCTCCTCGCGCGCCAGCCGCCGCGCCATCTCGATCGATTCGTCGTTGGTGACCTGGACGACTTCGTCGTAGCATTTGGTGTCGAGCACGCCGGGAATGAAGCCTGCGCCGAGGCCCTGGATCTTGTGCGGGCCGGGCTTGCCGCCGGAGAGCACAGCACTGTCGGTGGGTTCCACGGCGATGGCTTTGAACGAGGGCTTGCGCGGCTTGATGTAGTTCGAAACGCCGGTGATGGTGCCGCCCGTGCCTACGCCGGAGATGAGAATGTCGACGGCGCCGTCGGTATCGTTCCAGATCTCGGGACCGGTGGTGGCCAGGTGAATGGCCGGGTTCGCCGGGTTGTCGAACTGCTGCAGGATGTAGCCGTTGGGCGTCTTTTCGAGGATTTCCTGAGCCTTGGCGATGGCTCCCTTCATGCCGTTGGGGCCAGGAGTCAGCACAATCTCGGCGCCGTAGGCCAGCAGCGTCACGCGCCGCTCCAGGCTCATCGTCTCCGGCATGGTCAGGATGATGCGGTAGCCCTTGACGGCGGCCACAAACGCAAGCGCGATGCCGGTGTTGCCGCTGGTGGGCTCAATGAGCACGGTTTCGCCGGGCTTGATCTTGCCGGCTTTTTCGGCTGCGTCGATCATGGCGAAGCCGATGCGGTCCTTCACGCTGGAGGCCGGGTTCTGGCTCTCGAGCTTCACGACTACGGTTGCAGGCAGCCCTGCTGCCACGCGATTCAGCCGCACCAGCGGAGTGCGGCCAATGATTTCGGTTACGTTCGCTGCAATGCGCGCCATAAAAATGATCCTCCTTCGCGGGCTCGCGGCCCAGATCCGGTCCCGGATCTATCTCTGTAAGGGATTTCGGTGTGGTGCAGCTTGTCAGGAGTGAGCGAGCGCCATCGACGGCGAGTGTTGATCGGGGCTTCGAAGGCGCACATCTGCATCGGAGCTGGCACCAGGACGGTGTTAGCGACATCGATGCATACCAATAGCCTAGACCCACGCCCGGACTTCTGGCAAGCAAAAGTTGCCGAAGTCGCTCAAAACGCAGCCGTTGCAGCCTCAGCCGGTGTTTCTCAGGCCGGCGGCGATGCCGCTGATTGTCGCCGCAATTGCCCGATTCACCTCGGGCGTGTCCTCGCCGGCGCGTTTGCGGCGCAGCATGTCCACCTGGATCAGGTGCATGGGGTCCACATAAGGGTTGCGCAGGCGAATGGACCGCGCCAGCACCTGGTTGGTTTCGAGCAGCTCCTTTTGCCGCGTAATGGCCAGCACCGCGCGTACGGTGCGATGGAACTCGGCCTCGAACATGCCGTAGACGCGCTCGCGCAGATTCTTGTCCTCAACCAGCGAGGAATAGAGCCGCGCCGTGGCCAGGTCCGCCTTGCCGAGCGCCATCTCGACATTGCGCAGCAGGTCGATGAAGAGCGGAAATTCGCGCGCCATGGTGCGGAGCAGCTCCAGCTTTGCGTCTTCGCTGCCCAGGAACTGTTCAATCGCGTATCCTACGCCGAACCAGGCCGGCACCAGCAGCCGCGACTGCGTCCAGCCGAAGACCCAGGGAATCGCGCGCAGGTCCGAGAGCCTTGTGGACGCGTTGCGCCGCGTCGGCCGCGATCCGATTTTGGCGTTTTCAAGCTCGCCGACGGGCGTCGACTGCTCGAAGTAGCGGACCACCCCGTCGTCGTCAAGGATATGCCTGCGATAAAACCCGAAGGAAATCCGGGAGAGCTCGTCGAGAGCCGCCTCCCACTCCGGGCTGAGAATGCCGGTGAAGTGCCCTTCAGGATCGCGCGCATTGGGACGGGCCAGAGCGTCGAGAGAGGCCGCAATCATCAGCTCCAGGTTGCGTTCGGCAAGAATCTCGTCGGCGTACTTGAAGTTCAGCACTTCGCCCTGCTCGGTGATGCGCAACTGGCCGTCGAACGAGTCGATAGGCTGCGCAAAGATGGCGCGGTGCGTGGGTCCTCCGCCGCGGCCTACCGTGCCGCCGCGGCCATGGAAGAGACGCAGCCGGATTCCGGCCTCGCGCGCAACTTCATGCAAGGCGCGGTGCGCGCGGAAGATTTCCCAGGTCGAGGTGAGCATGCCGCCGTCTTTGTTCGAATCGGAGTAGCCGAGCATGACCTCCTGCCAGTTGCCCCAGCTTTCGAGCAGCCTGCGGTAATCGGCGCGGGCCCACAGCTCGCGGCAGACGGCCGGCGCATTGCGCAGATCCTCGATGGACTCAAAGAGCGGGACAGGCATCAGGCCCGGGTCGCGCCCGGATCCGCCCGCGCATCCTTCAACGCGGACGCCGCCCAGGCGCGCGAGGCGAATGACGGTAAGAACATCCTCAACTGTAGATGCTCCGCTGATGATGTATTGGCGGATCGCTTCCGGCGTGCAGCCCTCCTTGACCTCCGCCACCACGCGAAAGGTTTCGAGCACGCTCCTGGTTTCTGCGGAAAGCTCGCCGGGCAGCTGCGCGTCGGCGGTGTCGCGGATCGTCTCCCTGAGCGCTGCCGCGAGCACGCGCGCGTGCTGCCGGACGTCGAGCGTGTGCAGGTGCAGCCCGAAGGTGCGCGCCTGCAGGATGAGAGGATCGACCAGCGTGCGGGCAATGCGCAAACCGCCATTGGCGGCGAGCGACTCGCGCAGCACGTTGAGGTCGTCGAGGAACTCCTGCGCGCAGCCGTAGGCCGGCAGGGCCTGAGCCAGCTTTTCGTTTCCGGCCGAAGCAGTATAGGCCGTCGCCGTTCGAGCGCCGGCTCCGATCTGGGCGGAATTCGGTTCGAGCGTGCGCTCTATGCGGGTTTTGATACAGATTGCGAACCGGCGATAATACTCGAACTCGTATTGCGCGCCGAAGACCTGACCCTCCGGGGCGTGCGCCTGCGCCAGATAAGCGCGCAGCCGCTCGAGCAGGGCGGAGCTGACCGGCCGCTGCTGGGCGCTTGTGGTCAGCAGATCGATCACAGCGTCAAGCCGCTGCCTGTAGCCGGCGAGCACGTGCCGGCGTGCAAGCAGGATTGCGTCGCGCGTCACCTGCGGCGTCACAAACGGATTGCCGTCGCGGTCGCCGCCGATCCAGGAGCCGAAACGCAGAACCTGCGGCAGATCGATCGGGTCGATTTCGACGCCATAGGCCGCCTTCAGCGCCGCGGAGATTTCGCGGTAGAGCGCCGGGAGCGTAGCAAAGATGGAGACATCGTAATAATCGAGCCCCATCATGATCTCGTCGTAAACGGTGGGACGGCGCGAGCGCACTTCATCTGTCTGCCACAGGCTGGTGATCTCGGCCAGCAGCAGCTCCTCATACCGCGCCATTTCCTGCTCGGGCAAAGGAATGCGGTCCAGCTCGGCCAGAAATTCGCCGATGCGGCGGCGCTTGAACATCACCGTGCGCCGGGCAGCCTCTGTCGGATGCGCGGTAAACACCGGCACGACCAGTACGCGGCGCAGATAATCGAGCGCCTCCTGCGCGCTGATGCCCACGCGGCGCATCTCGGCCAGCGTGCCCTCGAGCGAGCCGCGCTGGCGGCCGGCGCGGCCGCTCAACTGCAGCGCCGTGCGGCGGCGCTTACGGTGGTTGGTTTCGGCCAGGTTAATCAGCTCGAAGTAGAAGGCAAAGGCGCGGGTGAGCAGGATGGCGCGATCGACGGGAAGCGAATGCGCCAGCTCGAGCGCCGCGGCGGCGTGGCGGGCCGCTTCCTGCTCGGCGCCGCGCGCCTCGGCATCGCGGCGCGCGATGGTTCCCTGGCGCAGCGCTTCTACCTGCGTAAACAGTTCCTCGCCTGCCTGCTCGCGCAGCACGGCGCCCAGCAGGGTGCCCAGCGAGCGCACATCGCGCCGCAGCGGAGCTTCCTTGAGCTCGCCAGTTTGTGCTTCCAGTTCCGCCAGCCGCTGTGACCAGCTTTCAGGGTTCCAGAGAAGAGGCATCCTGTATTCGATTATCTACGAAAGTTCCGGGCGGCCGGATGGCGCGCAGACCGGCCGGCGGATACGGTCAGCATTCGAGCTGAAGCATGAGTTCTTCCCATTCAGCGGTTAAGGCGGCCAGTTGGGCGCGGAGTTCTTCGGCAAGCGCGGTGAGCCGCTGCGTCTCTGCAGCCGAGACATAGATGCCCAGTTGCTGCTCGATGTGGGCGATCGAGGCCTCGATGCGCGGGATCTCTTCTTCGAGAAAGGCGCAGCGGTCTTCCATCTGCTTTTGCCTGATGGGGTTCAGGCGGCGCTTTTCCCTGGCTGCGCCGTTCGTCGATGGCCGGGCAGGAGCGCCGCTCTCCACGGCAGATGAAGGTTCGCCGTCTTCCACTTTTCGAGCGGCTGCGGCCTTCGAAGGATGGCTTGCGAAATTCCGGTTGCCGTCCTCGGATAGAGCGGCGGATGGGGCGGCGCCGGCCATGATGGATTGTTTCTGGCGGAGGTAGTCTTCGTAGTTGCCTTCGTAGGCGGTGATGGCTCCGTTTTCGACCTCGAGCACGCGCGTGGCCAGCCGGTCGATGAAGTAGCGGTCGTGGGAGACGAAGACGACCGTGCCGGAGAAGGCCGAAAGAGCCTCCAGCAATACGTCTTTCGCGCGCATGTCGAGGTGGTTGGTTGGTTCGTCGAGCAAAAGGAAATTCGATGGGGAGACGAGAATGCGGGCCAGCGCGAAGCGGTTGCGCTCGCCGCCGGAGAGCACGCCGAGCGGCTTGAAAACATCGTCGCCGCGGAACAGGAAGCAGCCGAGCAGCGCGCGCAGCTCTGCTTCCGGCACGCGCGGCGCAGCCCGGCCGATGTCGTCGAGCATGCGCGCCTCGGGATCGAGCGCCTTGTACTGGTCCTGCGCGAAATACTCGGCGACCACGTTGTGGCCCATCTTCACTGTGCCCGC
This sequence comes from Occallatibacter sp., assembly GCA_035294185.1. Classification (GTDB taxonomy): domain Bacteria; phylum Acidobacteriota; class Terriglobia; order Terriglobales; family Acidobacteriaceae; genus Telmatobacter. The sequence goes on from DATGLJ010000256.1 coordinate 5,283, forward strand.
TGTCGGCGCTTCCAGGCCGGTGAGGAGCTTGATCAGCGTGGATTTTCCAGCACCGTTGACGCCGACCAGAGCCACGCGGTCGCCGCGCCCGATGGTGAAGCGCGCATTGGCGAAGACGCACTTGGCGCCGTAGTCCTTTCGCAGGTCTTCGGCCTCCACGACGGTGCGTCCCGAGGGCGGGGGCTGTGGAAATTTGAAGTGGATGACCGGCTCTTCTTCGGGAATCTCGATGCGCTCGATCTTTTCGAGTTCCTTGATGCGGCTCTGCACCTGCCTGGCCTTTGTGGCCTGATAGCGGAAGCGGCTGATGAAGGCTTCGAGATGTTCGATCTGGTCGCGCTGGTTGCGGTAGGCGGCTTCCAGCTGCGCGCGCCGCTCTTCTTTTTGCGCGAGATATCTGGTGAAGTTGCCCTGGTAGACGTTGAGCCGCTTGTTCCAGATTTCGACGGTGCGATCGACGGTCACGTCGAGAAAATAGCGGTCGTGCGAGATGAGGATATAGCCGAAGGGGTAGCTTCTGAGATAGTCCTCAAGCCAGTTGCGGGTTTCCAGGTCCAGATGGTTTGTAGGCTCGTCCAGAAGCAAAAGAAGAGGCCTGGCGAGCAGCAGCTTGGCCAGGGCAATGCGCATCTGCCAGCCGCCGGAGAATTCGTCGGTAAGCCGCGGCCAGTCCTGCTTGCCGAAGCCGAGGCCGGTGAGCACGGTTCCTACCTGCGCATCGAGGGCGTAGCCGTCGAGGGCGTGGAAGCGCTCCTGAAGCGCGGAGTAGCGCTCGGCGGCGGCTGCGTATTCAGGGCTTGCGTGATCGAGTTCGGCCAATTCGCCAGCCACTCGTTGGATCTCGCGCTCCATGCCGCGGATTTCGTCGAAGACAGAGAGGCATTCCTCGAAGACGGTGCGGCCGGTCAGACGCAGCCCCTCCTGCGGCAGGTAGCCGATGCTCATGCCGCGTGTGCGTTCGAGCGTGCCGTAGTCGAGCGTTTCGAGGCCGGCCAGCACCTTCATCAGCGTGGATTTTCCCGCGCCGTTTGCACCCACCAGGGCGGTTTTTTCGTTGTTGCGGATCAGCCAGTTGGCTTCGAGAAACAGGATTCGCGGGCCAAACCGCTTGCCGGCATTTTGCAGCGAGAGCATTCTCTCTTATTTTCGCAGAGAGGCGGCGATGGCCTGCGACGATGCAGCGGGCGGGTTTGGCTGCGCATTTGCTCAGCGGCTGAAACGCGCAGCCTCCAAACAGCCCACACCCTCAGCAGGAAAAACCGCTGGAAAAGTGAGGGCCCGGGATGACTCTGTCTAGCCCTTGCTGGATTGCGAGCCGGGAATCCGGCAAACGGTGTAGCCGCGCTGCTGGTAGGGGCAATCCATTCCTGCGGGCGCAGGTCCGTGGATGAGCGTCCAGGTGACCGGGTACTCATGCGCCAGGCGCAGGAAATCGGCCTCGGTGAATTGGTTCAATCCGTAGGTCGCGTTGGTCATCTGCTTCCACTCAGGGGCGAGCGCGGGAAAGATCGCCACTGCGCCGCTGTCCTTAAAGTAGTCGGCAAGCGCCGAGCGGCCGCTCACCGCGCGGAAGCCGTGTACATCGACGCCCGGGACCAGGAAATAGCGCGAATCGACGGCGAAGACGGCATTGGCGGGCGTGTTGCGGCGAATCCACAGCAGTGCGTTTACCCAGTCGTTGGGGCTGGTGGTGCGGCCGGGCCACTCGATGTGCGGGCTGCAGGGATAGGTTTCGTGCGCCACGTAAAACATGCCCGCGGCCAGCGGCAGGCACAGCGCCGGAATAACCCAGGAGCGGCGTTCGGCTGCGTATTCGCCGATGACGCCGGCAAAAAACAGGATGAAGATCAGCGTGATGAGATGAAAGCAGCGCAGCGGCTGCAGGCGCGCAAACATGTCGAACTGGTGGGAGCTGCCGATGACGGCGCCGGCTGCAATCGAGATAATGCCGAACGGAATGAGCGCAAAGCTCAGGCGCGCGAACTCCGGCGTGGTGTTGCGCAGCCGGCCGCGGGCAAACCAGGCGAGAAAAAGCAGCGGCGCCACCAGGCCCAGCCACTCGTACCAGGTCCAGGTGAAAAGGAAGTAGAAGCTGCGGGCATACAGCGCCTCACGGTAAGGCTCAGGCGCAGGACCAAGGCGGAACCCGATGGGCAGCGCAAGCGCGGCTGCGGCGGGCGCGCTTGCAACCGGCTGAGCCGTGCGCAATTGCAGGCGGTCGGCAGCCCACATTACGGCGGCGAGAAAGACCAGATACGCAGCCATCTGCGGGTGAATCGCAGCCGTAACGATGGTCAGCAGCGCGCTCCGGGCATAACGGCGCTTGAGAAAAGCAACCAGAGCAAACAGCGTAAGCGGCGTCGAAAACGACCTGGCAGTGATGTATGGGTCAACCAGCAGCAGGCTGGTATTGGTTGCCGGCATGGTGATGACCGCCGCAATCACCAGAACCGCGCACCAGCGCGCCCGAGCCGACCGGAAGCAGGCGACGGCGAGCAGCCAGCAGGCGGCGAAGGTGGCGAAGAGAGTCGCCAGGTACCACAGAAACGCCGACCAGTCGGTGGACAGATGCGCGATGCGCGCGCTCGCGGCTATGATGGGCGCAAACAGCGACAGCCGTTCGTGCGAGAGGAAGAACTCGGTGGCGTAGGGGTACAGGTTCGGGTGCAGCAGCTTGCGCGCGGCAGGGATGTAGATTTCGCCGTCTTCCACGCCCAGGTGATAGCCGTGAATAGCCAGGGCGGCCAGCGTAATCAGGATCAGGCGCGCGAAAGGAAAACGCTTATCGATATCGTTGTTCATGCAATACGCCTGCGCCGTTCACCTCATGCCCGATTTCGGGAATATCTGCACAAGCCAGGGAAGATGAACGAACGAGGTAACGGCGAGCACCGCGCTGCACGCAGCCAGCAGCGCCATCAGGCCGGGTTCGCGATAGAGTTTTTCCGGGTGCTGGACCGGACTGTCTTCCTGGAATGCGAGCTGAAAATAGACCGCCATCAGCAGCGCGATAAACGGAAAGGCCAGGATCATTTCGATGCGGTAACGCATGATGAATGCGCCGAAGAACAGCATGGCGGTGGAGGCGTAAAACAGCACCGAGACCAGAAGCGATTGTTCGGTGTAATAAGCGAACGAGCGCCGGTAGAGCGCTGCGGTTTCCATGCCGATCTGCCGGTATTCGCTGAAGCGCTTGAGCGCCATGAAGTATGCGCCGAGCATCCAGTAGGCCACCAGTATCGACAACGGCGGAACCACTGCTGCCGTCACGATATACCAGCCCGCGCAGAAGCGGATTGGATTGTTGACCGACTCGGAGAGCACGTCCAGGTAAGGCAGATCCTTGGTGCGCACCGGCGGGACGTTGTAGGCGCAGCCCATCGCCCACAGGCTCGCCACGCACAGCAACAGCATTTTCGAGACCATTGCTGCCAGCGCGAATCCGGCCGCCGCGCAGACCAGCCACTGCGCGTATGCGAGCGGAATGTTTACGCTGCGCATGGCCGCAGGACGCGCGCGCTTGACCGGGTGCTGGCGGTCGAAGGGAGCGTCGAGGATCTCATTCAGCACATAATTGCTGCTGGCTGCCGCAATCACCGCCAGCAGGCCGAGCGCGGCGCGCAGCGCAAAGCTTCCATCCAGTCTTGCCCCGGCAATGCTCACCGCAATCACGATCCCGGGGAGCACAAAAACCTGTTTCAACGAATGATCGAGCCGCAGAAGGCTCAGGTGCGAGATTGCGCGAGCCTTAGGGGTTGCGCGCGACGGGGTGACGGTGGTGGGGGCCATGAAAGCCTGAATCGCTCTCTCTAACCCGATGATAAATGCCGAGTCGCGTCCTGCCCGGGCATATTTTTTTAAAGGACAAGGGGGCGGCCGCAACAGGCGCTGGCAGCCAGGTGTAAATAAAAAAGACGCCTCCGCTGTAAACCCGTCGGCCGGTTTCTCGTCAGCATCAATTGGCTCTACGTCAGGATCGACCCTCGCATGAGGTCGGCCAGGCGATTCATGCCGGAAGGAGTTGTAGCTCCGCTCATGGGAAAATGGCTTTCCTGTCTCCCCCTGCTTCTCGTGCTGCTGGGAATCGTGCTGCTCACTGAGCGGCCAGCCTACGGATATACCGATCCGGGCACCGGTCTTTTGGCCATTCAGGCGGCCGGTTCCGCGATGGTGGCTGCCGGGTGGTACCTGCGCCGCAAGATCGCTGCGCTGTTCCGTCGCGGAGAGGCCAGACCGCCGGAGGTTAAGGAAGACGAAGGCGCGAATTGATCGTGAACGGCTCTGTCGACTCCTTGCAATCCGGATTTGCGAACCTGGCCAGCCAGGCCGAACCGACGTTTCGCGACCCCGCGGGGCAGCTGCTGCTTACGGCCACGCATGCCCTGCGGCGCATTCATCCCTCTGCGGAGGGTGCGGTTCGCGATTTTCTTGCTTCGCCGCTGCGCGCAGCCCTCGAACGCAGCGGTGATCTTATCGCCAGCTCGATCGCCGCTCCTGAACGCCATACCTGCATTAAGCCCGGCGAACTGTGGCTGGAGCATCCCCGCGTCGAGCCGATCAGCTATCCCTGGGAGTGGACGGCCGCGCAGTGGCGCGCGGCGGCCGAACTTACGCTGCGCGTTGCCGCGAAAGCAGTCGAGGCCGGCTGGACGCTGAAGGATGCGACGCCGCTGAATGTTCTGTTTGTGGGTACGAGGCCGGTGCTGGTCGACGTGCTCTCGCTCGAGCGGCGCGATCCGCGCTCGACGGTCTGGCTGGCGTATGGGCAGTTCGTGCGCACGTTTCTGCTTCCGCTGGTGGCCGCAAAACACCTTAAATGGCCTCTTCAGGCCATGCTGTTCCGGCGCGACGGCTACGAGCCGACCGCAATTGCGCGCGCGCTGCCGGTACGGCATCTGTTGCATCCCCGGCTGCTGGATGTGGTGACGCTGGCGTCGATTCTCGAGGGCTCCGGGACGGACCGCAGGCAGAACAGGCCCCGCGGGCTGTCTTCGGCATGCGATCCGGAACTGGCCCGCCACATCCTGCGCAGGCGCATCGCGCGGCTTGAGAGGCAAATCGCCTATGCTGCGCCCGTCCAGGGCCCCAGCCAGTGGAGTGAGTACACGCAGTCGGCCAGCCATTACAGCGCGGCCGACGTGGAAGCCAAGCAGCAGTTTATCCGCAGCGTGCTTGGCTGTTACCGGCCGGCGCGGGTGCTCGATATCGGCGCCAACACCGGAAGCTACTCGGTCATTGCGGCGGAGGCCGGCGCGCAGGTAGTGGCGCTCGACAGCGATGAAGCGGCCATTGACGCACTGTGGCGCACGGCTGCAGTAAAAGGTCTGCCCATCACTGCGCTGGCGGCCAACATTGCCCGGCCCACGCCGGCGGCGGGCTGGCGCAACCGCGAACATCTGGGGCTTCTCGACCGGCTTAATGGCGGCTTCGATCTCGTTCTTATGCTCGCCGTCATCCATCACCTCATCCTGCGCGAGCAGGTTCCCCTCAGGCTTGTCGGCGAGCTTTGCGCCGCGCTTACTCGCCGCTGGCTGGTGGTGGAGTGGGTGCCGCCCGCCGATCCCATGTACCGGCAGTGGCTGCGCGGTCGCGACGATCTGTACGGGAATCTGTCGGAAGCAGACCTGCTGCAGGCATTCGCGCCGTTTTTCCACCCGCGACTGCGCACCGTCCTGAGCAATCAGCGCGTTCTTCTGCTTTTCGAGCGCGCCGGGAGCGCTTCGGAGGCGTGCGGAATCCGGCCGCCGGGAGCCCCGCAGGCATGATGAAGCGCTTTGCGCAGGCATGGGCGTTTGCTTCCATTCTGCTGCTTCCCAACTACATCGATCTCACCTCGTCCGACGGCGACGCGCGCATGAGGGTTCCGGCGCCGCTCACGAAGATCGCTCTGGCGCAATTGACGGACTTCGTAATCGTAATGGCCGTCTTTGCGCTGGTCATCGCCGGGCTTCGCCGGCTGCGCGCATGGCCGCGCATTCGCTGGGCGCTGATGGCGGTTCTGCCGCCGCTGCTGTTTGCGCGCAATCTCAACGTCATTCCCTTTGAAATTCCGGGGGCGGTTGTCGCGGCGCTGGCGCTTGTGTGGATCGCGTTTCTCTGGTTCCTTGCACGCTGCGCGCCCCGGCGCGCGGCGCAATTGGGCCGCGCCGGCAGTACTCTGCTTGCCGGTTTCGCCTGCTTCGCGCTGGTGATGACGGTGCAGCTTGTCCGTGCCGCGCTCTGGCGTCCGGGCCCGCAGGCGTACTTTGCGCCTATTCCTGCTGCGCCGTCGGCGCGGCCGCGCCTGGTATGGATTCTCTTCGACGAACTTGCCTACAAACCGACGTTCGAATCGCGCGATCCTTCGCTCCACCTGCCAAACTTCGACCGTCTGCGTGCGGAGAGCACCATCTACACAGACATGACTCCGATCGCCTACCGGACGACGCATGCCGTTCCCAGCCTGCTCTCCGGCCAGATCGTAACCGATGTCGAATACACGCCGCGCAACCGGTACCTGATCCGGACCGAAAACGACCCGCGCTGGCGGCCATTCGATGCCGCCGGTTCGCTGTTCGGCATCGCCAGGCGCGATGGCGTGACGACATCCGTCGCAGGCTGGTATATCGCTTATTGCCCGATCTTCGCCGGCATCTTAGACCAGTGCTACTGGAGCAACGACGACGCGCAGGATCGCGGGCCAACGTGGCAGGGCGCGAGCTACGCCGAGAATGTGTGGTTTCCGCTGCGCGTGATGGCCGAGCAAGCCTTCGCGCCCTCGCTCGCCTGGGACGACGAGTCGCGGTGGAACGCCGAGGGGCACATCGCGTCAGTGAAGGACGTAAGCCGGCACGCGCTTGAGACGCTGGCCACCAGCAACGCCGACTTTATTTATCTGCACATTCCGGCGCCTCACCCGATCGGCTTCTGGAGTCGCCGCACGGCAGCGTTTGCTCCGGGCGGCTCGTACCTCGACGGCCTCGATTATTCGGATCGTCTGCTGGGGCAGATGCTCACGATTCTTGAGGCGCAGCCGCGCTGGGCAGCGACCACGCTCATGGTGCAGGGCGACCACTCGTGGCGCACGGAGATGTGGCGGCCGCTGCCAGGCTGGAGCGCCGAAGACGAGCGCGCCTCGCATGGCGGCCAGTGGGACCCGCGCCCGGTCCT
>DATGLJ010000257.1:0-9294 GCA_035294185.1 Occallatibacter sp.
CCCGAAGCGATGGCAAAGGCCATGGCCATCGGCAGCGCCACCAGGCCCACGGTTACGCCGGCGACAAGATCCTGAAGGCATTCTCTGGAGGTGTAACCGCGTAAGCACTCAATCGAGCGGGGGAGCCGTACTTTGAGAGAGAAAGAGGAGGAAGCGTTCAACGCGGCATCTCCACAGGATGCTCCATTTCGTTCAACATGCCGGAAAACTCCTGGAGCTGGGTCTGGAAATATTTCCGCATGAGCGCCAGAACCTCGATGATGGTGGCGTCCCGAACCGAGTAGAAAACCTGGTTGCCCACCTTGCGGTTGATGACGACCTGCTTGGCGCGCAGTACGCTCAGGTGCTGCGAAACATTCGCCTGCTCGATGCCAAGTTTCTCGATCAATACTCCCGCCGAAACCTCGCCCTCGCCGAGGATTTCAAGAATTGCAATGCGGGTAGGGTGCGCGAGCGCCTGAAAAATATCGGCCTTGAAACGTCGCAAGGTGTCTGGCATATAAGAATATTAGCATATTCGAATTAAATTTCCGCGCGCTGAGCTTTCTCTCCCGCCGTGGCATCTGTCTGGACTGTTCCCACAGCTTTGCCTGGCCATTTTCCCACCGCCGCTCCTGCTACGCTGAGTTCTTATGGGGCACATCCGGATTCTTTCCGACCAGGTGGCGAACCAGATCGCCGCCGGCGAGGTGGTCGACCGGCCGGCTTCCGTCGTCAAGGAGCTGCTCGAAAACTCGCTCGACGCCGGCGCTGCGCGCATTCGCGTCGAGGTCGAGGCCGGCGGCCGCAAGCTCATCCGGATTGACGACGACGGCTGCGGCATGAACCGCGACGACGCCCTGCTGGCCTTCGAGCGCCACGCGACCTCGAAGCTGCGCACCGCCGACGACCTGCTTTCGATTGCCACGCTCGGTTTTCGCGGCGAGGCGCTGCCCTCCATTGCTTCGGTCGCCCGCGTGACGCTGGAAACCTCGACCGGCGATCCCGCCGAGCCGGGAACGCGCGTTGAGATCGCCGGCGGCAAAATTCTGCGCGTCGAGGACGCCGCGCTGCCCCGCGGAACGACCGTCGCCGTCTCCGATCTGTTCTTCAATACGCCGGCGCGCCGCAAATTCCTGCGCGCCGAGTCCACGGAACTGGCGCATGTGACGGCCCTGGTCACGCATTACGCGCTTGTCCATCCGGAGAAGCACTTCGAGCTGGTCTCTTCCAGCCACACCATCGTTGCCGCGCCGCCGGTGGCGCGCGCCGCCGAGCGGATTTACCAGATCTTCGGCAAAGACACGCTCGCCCAGCTTCTGCCTGTAGCCGCCGAGCTGCCGCTCGAACGCGCAGGTCTGCCCGAGCCGCCGCCCTGGAAAAAGGAGCCCGGCGAACCCGCTCGCCGGCCCGGCACACTGCGTCTCACCGGCTTCTACTCCAGGCCCGAGCTGCAAAAGCTGAATCGCAACTCTATCTATATTTTTGTGAATAAGCGGCTGATCCGCGACCGGCTGCTTCTGCACGCCATCACGGAGGCGTATCGCAACGTCATTCCGCCCACCAGCTTTCCCGTGGCGCTGCTCTTTCTCGAAATGCCGCCGGAAGAGGTGGATGTAAACGTGCATCCGGCCAAGACCGAGGTCCGCTTCCGCCAGCAGTCGCAGGTCCACGATTTTGTTCGCGACAGCCTGCGCACGGCGCTGGTCAAGGCGCGGCCGGCGGCAGGGTTTCTGGCCGCGCTCGACGCGCAGCCCACGGCCAGCCCGTCGCTGATGCCGCCTGCGGCTTCACCTCTGCCGGGCGAGCCGGAAGGTTCCGTTGCTGCCGGGATGGTCCCGCCGGACTCCGATCCCGAAGCGCCGGCCGAGGCCGAGCCTTTCCTCCTCACGCCGCGCATGCCTGCGCCCGCGCCGGGCCGTCTGCCCTTTGCCGGCCAGGGCAATGGATTCGATCCCCGCAGCTTCGATCGCCAGGCATGGGGCGAAGCCGCAGCCGCACTTTTGACGCCGCCCATTCTCCCAGCCGCGGCCGGGGCCGGCCCATGCAGCCTCGCTCCGGATGGCGGCGCGCCGAGCGGCTCAACCGCCGCCGCGGCTGCCAGCCAGGTGGAGGCTGAGCAGGCCGCAGTCAATCTCAATCGGCTTGGTTCGCTCAAGCCTCTCGGCCAGCTCCGCGAGTCCTTCATTCTGGCCACCAGCGAGGAGGGTCTGTGGATCATCGACCAGCACGTGGCCCACGAACGCGTGCTCTTTGAAAAGATCCTGCGCGAGCGACAGGTGGAGCAGGTCCAGCGTCAGCGGCTGCTGATGCCCCTGCTCGTGGACCTCAAACCCGAGCAGATGGTGGTGTTTGCGCGCATTGCAGAGGAGCTGGAGCGCAACGGCTTCGAGGTCGAGCCCTTCGGTCCGCAGACGCTGGCGGTTAAAGCCGCCCCGGTGGGCCTGGAAGGCGCAGCGCTGGAGCGCATGCTCGCCGAAGTGATCGATCAGTCGGCGGGACTGAGCGAGCAACCCACGCGGAGCGAGGACCTTGCCGCTCTGCGCACGCGCATCGCGGCCTCGCTGGCCTGCCATTCGGCTATCAAAGTCAATACGCCACTTGACCCGGCAAGAATGGAATGGCTATTGTTGGAACTTGCACGGACCAATCACCCAACCAGTTGTCCGCACGGCCGTCCGATAGCTTTGCTGTACTCGTGGAAGGAGATCTACCGAGCCTTCCAGCGAATCTGATGTTTCTGGAGGCGGCATGCCCTGCTCCCCCCCAAGGAGTGTGGCCTGCCATGGCGCGCACCAATCGAAGCTGTTGATTCAGTTAGGTTTGCATCTGTGCGGATCCCATCAATCCGGGGATCGCAACTGCGGAGATGCGGCGAATCTTAAAGAGGTTTACACTGAAAACAGCCTTCTGGTTTACCGGTAAGCCAGCCTGGAAGCGAGGGTTTTTCTTTGACAGCTGAACAGTTGGAAGCATCGCGCGCCGAAAGGATGCGCCTGAACGGATCTGGGGTCCTGACTTTGGAGGATGCCCGTACGTGGTTGGAAGAAACGGGGTTGTGCCTGTTTGTGCCGCGGAAGCAGAATGCGCAGGCCCTGGCGCCCTCGTTTGTGGAAGCGGTAGCCGGCCAGCGGAGTGCAACTCCCGACGCCCGGCAGATCGCGCTGGCCGAAGAGCTGCTGGTCCGGCTCGAAAAGGACGATATCGCCGTTCGGCTGAACCTGCTGGGTCAGCCCGGCGAGCAGCCCGACTTTATCGTGGCCACATGGGTGCTGCCGTACGTCTACGCTCTGCGCGGCGACCGCGATTGGCGGCGCATTCCACAACTGACTGGTTCCAGGCAGGTTTCCCCGCTTGCCGTGCAGACCTACAAGCTGCTTGAAGCCGGCGAGGCCACTATTCCGCAGCTCAGGCACAAGCTGGGCCGCGAGGTAACGGAAGCCGCTGTGCTGAGAGCGATTACCGAGCTCTGGCAGCAGCTCCGCATCATACCTGTCATTGCCGAGCCCGGCCAGACGCCCCGCTGGCAGCTTCTCCGCAACCGCTTCCAGAAGGCCATCGCCGAGGGCGCATCCACTTCGCAGGTTACGGCAATCTCGGTGCTGGCCTCCATCTACCTGCAGGCCGTCATCGCCGCCAGCATGGAGGATGTGGAGCAGTTCCTGGCGCCTCTGACGGCGCGCAGCAAGGTCCGCGAAGTGCTGCGCGGGCTTGTGGCTACCCGCCAGGTGCATACCATCGCTCTGGGCCATGCGCCGCACTTCTATGTCGCCGGCACACTGCCCGAATTTGCGCCTACGCCAGGCATCTATGCCAGCTCGGCGATGTCGGGCTCGAGCTATTTCCTCCACCAGTACGGGCGCGAGGAAGAGCATGACCATGGGCGGGACGCGCGCGCGGGCGAGCAGGATCGCCAGTCCACTGTGCGTGAATCCCATGTCCGCGAGGAGGTCCGGCGCGAGGAAACCGCACCGGAGCAGACCGCCTCGCACAAGCAGGCCGATTCTCACGCGCACCGTTCTCCGGCTGCGCGCAAGCCTTCTCCGGCGTCCAAATCCTCCGCAGCGCGGCCGCACTTCAGCCGTCCCGCCGTGCAGGCCCGCGACCGCAAGCCGGCCCGCGCCTCTTCGAACGGGCACGTTTCCCGGCGTCCCTCAGGGGAGAGCCGCGGAACCCGCTGGAGCTCCGGCGGGACCGCTTCGGTCAAGCGCAACGGCGCGTCCTCTTCGCACCGCGCGCATTCGAACGGCAGCGTTCGCAGCGGTGCGCGTAAGGCTTCGGTTCCGGCGCGGGCAAATCATAAGCTTGCCAAAGCCGCAGCCAAGCCAGCCGCTCGCAAGCAAACCGTCGCGGCCGGCGCCAAGGCCGGCTCCGGCAAGCGCTACGGCTTTACACAGAGGACGAAAAAGCGCGGATGACAGATTCCAACCTCCGCAAACCGGCGCGGCGGGCAATCGTTGCCATCGACGGGCCGGCCGGGGCGGGTAAAAGTACAATTGCGCGTCATCTGGCCCGCCGCTTTGGCCTGCTGAACCTGGAAACCGGAGCCATGTACCGCGCCTTCGCGCTGAAGGCGCTGCGCGCGGGCGCGCCGCTCGAGGAGAGCGCCGCGCTGGAGGCTCTGGCGCTGTCGACCGAGATTCGCCTCGAAGCCGGAGACGAAGAAAACCGCGTCCTGCTCGACGGCGAAGACGTGACCGGCCTGATCCGCAATCCGGCCGTCACCGATGCCGCATCGCGCGTGAGCGTCTTCCCGGCCATCCGCGCCTGGATGGTGCGCCTGCAGCAGCAGCTCGGCGCGGAGGGCGGCGTGGTCATGGAGGGCCGCGACATCGGCACGGTTGTCTTTCCCCACGCGGACGTAAAGATCTTTCTCGACGCGGCGCCCGAGGTCCGCGGCATGCGCCGCTTTGAGCAGATAAATGTTGCCCAGCCGGGTCCCGAGGCCGCCATGCCGCCCGAAGAGGTTCTGCGCGAGCTGCGCGCCCGCGACGAACGCGACCGCAACCGCGCCGATTCGCCGTTGCGGCCGGCCGCCGACGCCGTTCTGCTCGACTCCACGCACATGACGCTCGATGAAGCCGTGCGCGCGGCCGAGGCGATCGTCTCTTCGCGGCTGTGCGTTACAGGGTAAACGCGCCGGCCGCAGGTCAGTCTCAGGATTCCGAAGGGTACGGGCTCAGCCTGTACCTCAAGATCCCCAATAACGAACGGGGCTTAAGCCTCTGAGGGAATGCGTATTCAGGTCGGTCCGCTGACAATTGCCGGCAATTTCCATCGAAGCCCTGTCAGCCTGTACCTTGAAGAAGGATGGGTTTCGCCGCCAGTTGCCGGCGCCCAAAAACATTTCATTGAGTCAGCGAGCGGCAGGGCTCTGTCCGCATCGCGCTTGAACGAAGGAAACGGCAAATCGTGCTCGACTTTTTAGGCAATCTGCAACGCACCGACCTCTGCGGAAATCTGCGCGCCACCGATGCGGGCAAAAACGTGGTGCTGATGGGCTGGGTGAACCGCCGCCGCGACCACGGCAACCTCATCTTCCTCGATCTGCGCGACCGCTCCGGCCTCTGCCAGATCGTGCTCGACAAAGAAATTACCCCCGAGGGCCACGCCCGGGGCGAGCAGGTGCGCCCCGAGTACGTGGTCGCCGCTGTCGGTAAAGTGCGCCTGCGCGCCGAAGACGCGATCAACCCCAGGATGGAAACCGGCGAGATCGAGATCGAGGCCACCGAGCTGCGCGTGCTGAACGACTCGCGCCTGGCGCCATTCTCGCCGGCCGAAGACGCCATCCAGAACGAGGAAGTGCGGCTCAAGTACCGCTACGTCGATCTGCGCCGCGCCGAGATGCAGCGCAACTTCCGCCTGCGCCACCAGATCACGCTGGCCATCCGCGAGAGCCTCGCCAGCCAGGGCTTCCTCGAGATCGAAACGCCCATCCTCTGCAAATCCACGCCCGAGGGCGCGCGCGATTTTCTTGTTCCCAGCCGCATTCATCCGGGCGAGTTCTATGCCTTGCCGCAGTCGCCGCAGATCTTCAAGCAGCTGCTGATGATTTCGGGCTTCGACCGCTACTTCCAGATCGCGCGCTGCTTCCGCGACGAGGATCTTCGCGCCGATCGCCAGCTCGAGTTCACGCAGGTCGATCTCGAGATGAGCTTCCCGCGCCGCGAAGACGTCTTCACCGTAATCGAGCATTGCCTGAAGGCCGGCTTTGCCGCGGCCGGCATCGACCTGCCCACGCCCTTTCCGCGCATCAGCTACGACGAGTCGATGCGCCAGTACGGCACCGACAAGCCCGACCTGCGCTTGCCCGGCCTGGTGGATGTACGTCCTGCGTTCACCGACGCCGCGCTCGCCGCGCTGCAGATCGATCCGGCGCTGCCCATCGTCGCATTCCGCATTCCCGGGGTCGGCGAGCTCAGCCGCAAGGAGCGCGAAGACAACCATCCGCTCTTCGATACGAAAAAAGGCGCCAAGTTCATCGACGACTTCAAGCGCCTGGGCAAAGGCTTTCCCGAGGCCGCCGCGAAGGTGCGCGAGCTGGCCGGCGCCTCAGAGGCCGACTTTGTCATCATCGTGGCCGGCGATCCCGCGCACCACATCAAGGCCAGCGACACCAAGTTTCCGGGCCGCCTGAGCGAGCGCGAGATCAACGTCTATGCCGCCGCCGGCAACTTCCGTTCGGAGCTTGCGAAGAAGTATGCCGACCGTCACGGCGCCTTCAGGGCGACCGAGGAGATCGTCAAAGCAGCGCGCTCCCGCAATGCCGAAACCGCCATTGACGGCAGCCAGGCCTTCCACCCCATCTGGCTCACCGATTTTCCGATGTTCGAGTACGACGTGGCCACCGGCAAGTGGGTGCCCGCGCACCATCCCTTCACCGCGCCCTACGAAGCCGATATGGCCAACCTGGTCAGCGATCCGGCCAGCGTCCGCGCCGACTGCTATGACCTCGCCATGAACGGTCTCGAACTCGGCTCAGGTTCCATCCGCATCCATCGCAAGGACGTGCAGCAGCAGATTTTTTCCTCGCTTGGGATCAGCGAGGAGGAAGCCAGAGCAAGATTCGGCTTCTTCCTTGACGCGCTCGAGTACGGCACGCCGCCGCATGGCGGCATTGCGCTCGGCCTCGACCGCATTGTGATGTTGCTGGCCGGCGCGGCGAACCTGCGCGAAGTGATTGCGTTTCCGAAGACGGCCAAGGCCATCGACGTCATGGCCGAAGCGCCGACGGCAGTGACCGAGCAGCAGTTGAAGGAGCTGCATATTCGCGTCGTCAAGCGCGACTGACCGCCTGAGCGCTGGTCCCCGGGTCCCGGCTTCGAGACCCGGGAGAGCGCAGCAGCTGCGCCGGGCGCATCTAACGGCTCTGCTCGTCGGCGGAGGGCCCGAACATCCCCGGAACAGGCACGTCCAGCAGTCTTAGGAAGACGCCGAGCTGTCCGCGATGATGGATCATGTGGTTCATCACCACGGCGCGAAGCGCCATCCATTTAGGCATCTCCGGGATCATCACCTTGTCGCCGAATTTCAGCGTCCAGGGCTTCGCCATGTCTTCCTCGGTAAACCGATGCAGGGCCTGCCGGCCTTCGGCGGCGCTTTCTTCGAAGCGCTGCATCAGCTCGCTGCATGTGGCGGCCGAAAACGGAACATAGCCGGCGGGGCGCACAAAGATATCGGGCACAATGGCCGCGGGACGGCCCGCAAGCTCGGCGAGATGTCCCGAGAGCCGTCCGAGCGTCATGGACTTTTCATGAGGCTTCCAGGCAAGGCTTCTTTCCGGGACGCGCTCCAGGATTTTGCGCGTCTTTTTCACTTCTTCATCGAATTCAACCCGTAAAGCCTCAAGAAATGTCATGTCCTTTTCACCTCGCAGGCAGGATGCTTACTCAATCGTTGCTGATGACCGACTCCTGCGAGAGGCTTCTAAATTTGTTGGACCGCATCTGTCGATCGACCGGAGCGGGCATTTTCGGGAAGCCTTTTAGCCCGCAGACAGATTCGCATCCACAAACCGGTTGCGGAACTTCCCCTGCGGGTCATAGCGCCTGAGGAGCGCCCGGAAATCGGCCACGCGCGCGTACTGCGGATCGAGCTGCGCAGCCGGCAGCGTAAACAGCTTGCCCCAGTGCGGCCGCGGCGCAAACGGCGCCAGCGCGGCCTCGATCATGGGGAGCACCGTGCGCACCGCCGGCCACTCCGGCTTCCAGGTAAAGTGAATCGCCAGCGAGGGCCGCTCGTAGGCCATGCTCATCCACAAACGATCGGGAGCGATGGTCCGCAGCTCGGTGATGAACAGATGCGGCGCAATGTGCTCGCGCAGCTTTTCGACTGCGAGGATGGCCTCAAAGCCCCGATCCCAGGGCACGAAGTACTCGCTCTGCAGCTCCTGCCCGCTCGATGGCGTCTGCCCGATGCGGAAGTGCGGCAGCCGGTCGTACCATGGGCCGGGAATGCCGAGCTGATCGGTGCAGCTCTCGGCCGGGTGCCCGGCCAGCGGGTGCAGCTTTTCCTTCGCCAGCTGCGCCCCGAACAGCTCCGGGACCCATTCGCTCTTTTCGCCGGGCGCCAGCCGCCGCTTCACCCACACCTGCTCGGCGTTGCGATCCAGCCAGTTGGTGAACACGCTCACGCTGTAGCCGCTTGCAAAGATCTCGCCGAAGTGCCGGCCCAGCTCGTCGAACGAAAGATTCCGGTACACCGATTGCGCGACCTGATAGGTGGGCTGCACGTCGAGCGTCGTTCGCGTGACCACGCCCACTGCGCCCAGGCCCACGACAGCGCCGGCGAAATCGCCGCCGTGCTGCTCTCGCGACAGATGCACCAGCTCGCCATCGGCCTTCATGATCTCGACAGCGGCAACCGCAGTCGCCAGGTTGCCATTCTGCAACCCCGAGCCGTGCGTGGCCGTGGCGCAGGCGCCCGCCACAGTGATGCCGGGCAGCGAGGCCAGATTGTGCAGCGCATAGCCGCGCGCATCGAGCCAGGGAGCGAGCTGACTATAGGTAACGCCGCCGCCCACTGTGACGGTGCGGTGAGCCTCATCGAGTTCGATCGAATCGAACCGCTCGAGCGAAACCTGCTCGTAGCTGCTGTCGGCGATGGCGCTGAAGGAATGCCGCGCGCCCAGCACGCGCAGCCGCGCCGCGGACTTCACTGTTTGGCGCAGTTCTTCAATGCTGGCGGGCGCAGCCAGCCGCGCCGTGCTGTACGTGATGTTGCCGGCCCAGTTGGTGCGCGGTCCTGCAGCTTTCTGCTCGCCGCCGGCCATGCGCGGGAACATGCTTGCTGCAAGAATCGCGCCAGTGCTCTTCA
>DATGLJ010000258.1:0-2827 GCA_035294185.1 Occallatibacter sp.
TGGCAGTTCGGGAACGGTTGCGCAGAACTGGCAGGACCTGCAGGCCGAGGAAGGCAACTCGCCGCTGCAGGTGCGTCACTCAGTCAGCGGCAATTATCTTTACGAGCTGCCCTTCGGCGAGGGCCGCGCCTGGGCCACTACGGGCGCGCCCAATCACATTCTCGAGGGTTTCTCGATTTCCGGGACATTCACCTTCGCGAGCGGCACATGGCTTACGCCCACCCTCACGCCAACCAGCATCGGCGTGACCTGCGGCACAGCAGGCTCGCTGCGCGCCAATCTCATTGCCGGCGTGCCGGTCTCCGGAGGCGGCTCCCTCCGCCACTGGCTCAACCCGGCCGCATTTGCCGTGCCTTCGTATACGCCCGGCTACTGCAACGCCTTCGGCAACGCACCGCGTAATTCCATCGAAGGGCCGGGCACGCTGCAGAACAACATGTCGCTTTCCAAGACCGCGCAGCTTGGCGAGACGCGCAGCCTGGAGATTCGCGCAACGATCGACAACGTGTTCAATACGGTGCAATATACGGGCGTGGATACGACGGTCGGCTCGCCGACCTTCGGCCAGGTAAGCTCGGTGGGCGCCATGCGCTCGTTCCAGTTCATGGCGCGGTTCAGGTTTTGACGCAGTTGAAGGGTGCGGGCCTGAAGTCCGTACAAAAGGGTTTGAGGAGTCGAGCGGGGCTTTCGCCCCTGAGGGAATGCGCAGTTGGTCAACGGTGAACGAATGAAAAAGCTGCGGAATATTTCGGCTGGGATGATGCTTGCGCTCGCTGCTGCCTGCGTTGCGGCCCAGCAGCAGGTTTCCTCCACGCCGCAGGCCGGCTTTACGCTCAAAATGAGCGGTGAACTGGTGCTGACCAATGTTGTGGCCCGCGACTCCAAAACCGGCGAGGTTGTGCGCGGCCTCAAGCAGAGCGATTTCCGCATCTTCGAAAACGGCAAAGAGCAGCACATCGACACCTTCGACTTTGAAAGCGTCGATATGGCCACGCCGCTCAAGGAGGCTACGGTCAGCGGTCTTGCAGCCGGGCTTGCGGGCAGCAACGGCAGTAAAGCCGTCGCGGTCGCCAGCCCCGAAGAGCTGCGCAACCACCGCCTCATCGTCATGTTCTTCGACCTGACCTCCATGCAGCCCGAGGACCTGGAGCGCTGCGTCGAAGCGGCGCAGGACTTTCTGCGCACCCGGATGCAGCCTGCTGATCTGGTGGCGCTGGTTTCGCTCGGCGACACGCTCTCGGTCGATCAGGACTTTACGCAGGACAAGGACGCGCTGATCCGCGAGGTCGGCGCCTACAACGGCACCGAGGGCCAGGGATTTGCGCAGGGCGCAAACGCAAACTCCAACCAGGTGGAAGACACCACCGGCTATACGCCGGACGAAAGCGAATACAACGATATCAATACCGACCGCGAGCTGTTTGCGCTGCGCGCCATCGCGAAGTCGCTCGAGCGGATTCCGGTGAAAAAATCGCTGTTGTACTTCTCCGGGGGCATCTCGCGCGACGGCATTGAGAACGAGGCCTCGCTGCGTCAGGCCATCAACGCCGCCGTGCGCGCCGATCTTGCCGTCTACAGCGTGGACACGCGCGGCCTGCAGGCGGTATTGCCTCTGGGCGATGCCTCCACCGGCAGCCTGCGCGGCCAGGGCGCCTACAACGGCGGCGCGACGGTCAACAACATGAACCAGAACTTCGCCACGCAGGAGGTGATGGCGACGCTCTCGACCGACACCGGCGGCAAAGCCTTCTTCGATTCGAACGACTTTGCGACGGCCTTCGCGCAGGTGCAGAAGGACAGCTCGGCTTACTACGCCATCGGCTTCCACTCCACCAACCCCGCGCGCGACGGCAAGTACCGCAAGCTGACCGTCAGAATCGACCGTCCCGGCATCAAGCTCGAATACCGCCCCGGCTACTATGCGCCCGCGGACTTCCAGCACTCCGGCAGGCAGGACCGCGAGCAGGAGCTTCAGGATGAGCTGGCGAGCGATCTGCCGGCCACCGATATCGCCGTTTATCTTGACGCCATGTACTTCCGCCTGAGCGAGAACCGTTACTACGTGCCGGTATCGCTGCTCGTGCCCGGTTCGCAGATCCCCTTTGTCAAAGGCGGCGACAAGGACAAGGCCACGCTCGACATCATCGGCGCCGTCGTCGATGAGGTGAAGCGGCCCATCGGGCGCGTGCGTCAAACCATCAAGCTCAATCTCGATCAGTCGCAGAACGCGCGGCAGAAGAACATCCAGTACACGACGAGCTTCGATCTGCCGCCGGGCAAATACACCGTCAAATTCGTGGTGCGCGAAAATCAGACCGGCCTTATGGGGTCATTTGTGGCCGACATTACGCTGCCCGACATGAAGAAAGCGCCGCTTAAGATGAGCTCGATTGTGCTCTCCTCCATGCGCGAGCCGAGCAAGGCGCAGGACCCGCTGGTGAGAAACGGCCAGGAATATGTGCCAAACATCGCCCATGTTTTTCGCCAGGATCAGCACATGTATCTGCTCTATGAAATCTACGATCCGGCGCGCGAAAAGCAGAGCGAGACCGGAGCCCGGGAGCCCAGGGGAGCGATTAACCTGCTGAGCAGTCTGGAGCTGATCCAGGGATCCACGAAAGTCTACGAGACGCCGCTGGTGCGCGCCCGTCAGGTGAATGTGGAAGACCGCGACGCCGTGGCCATGGAACTCGACGTGCCGCTGACCGGCCTCAAACCGGGCCAGTACATCTGCCAGTTGAATGTGATTGACGATGCCGGCGGCAGCTTCGCCTTCCCGCGCTTTGCCGTGCTGGTGCGGCCCCCCAACGCGCTTGCAGCCACGCCA
>DATGLJ010000259.1:0-2551 GCA_035294185.1 Occallatibacter sp.
GGCCATCCCCGGCTACATGGACGCCATGACCATGCCGTACAAGCTGAAGGACCCCGGCATCCTGAGCGAACTGCATCCCGGCGACACCATCACCGCCGACGTGCTGGTTTATGACGACGCGCAAGGCACCGTCCTGCTCGACCACATTGTCGTCGTCGCGCAGGGAAAACCCGATTACAAGCCTTCGGTTCTCTATCATGTCCCCGAGCCCGGCGACCCGGTGCCGGACTTCGCCCTGCGCGACCAGGACGGCCGCGAAATCCACCTCGGCCAGTTCCGCGGCAAGGCGCTGCTGATTACCTTCATTTACACCCGGTGCCCGCTGCCGAACTTCTGCCCGCTGGTCACGCATAACTTCGCCGTCATCCATCGCCAGCTCTCTGCCGACCCCTCGCTCTATGCCAGGACCCAGTTGCTCTGCGTCAGCTTCGACCCGGAGAACGACACGCCTGCGCGCCTGCGCGCCTATGGAGCGCAATATCTGGGCAGCGACAGCAGGCAGGCGTTCTCTCACTGGGAGTTCGCAACGGCCTCCAGGCAGGAGATCGACAAGATGGCGCTTTATTTCGACGTCGGCATTACCCGCAGCTCCGACGGCTCCATCACTCACACACTGTCCACCACGCTCATCGGGCCCGACGGCAAGGTTGCGCAGTTCTATCCGGATAACGACTGGACGCCGCAGCGCGTTCTTGCCGATGTCGAGCATCTGGAAGCAAGCGCAGGTTGAGAGGCGTGCCCGTTCGGCCTGCATTCCCGAAATTCGGAACCATTCAAAATAGCGCTATGCGCAAGGAGAGAAGACCATGCAGTATGGACTGAATATTCGTCCTGCAAGCAAACTGGAGGGCGAACTGGACCTGCTTGCCCTGGGAGGCCTCGTCCACCGGCTCGATCCCGGCATTATTCCTTTCCGCAAGGCCACCGAGTGTCATATCCACGTCAGCGGCGGCGAATTCAACGTCGCGGCGAACCTCTCCGACTGCTTCCGCATGCGCACGGCGATTGCTACGGCGATGGTGAATTATCCCATTGGCGATCTGATCGCCGAACGCGTGCGCGCCATGGGCGTGAAACCCATCTACAAGCACTTTGAGCACAATGGCGTCAACGGGCCGAACATGGCTACCGTTTACAGCGATCGCGGCGCCGGCGTGCGCCCGCCCGTGGTCTTCTACAACCGCGCCAATGAAGCAGCCGCCTTGCTCAAGCCCGGCGACTTTGACTGGAAGAAGATTTTTTCGGGCGGCGTGCGCTGGGTGCACTGCGGCGGTCTGTTCGCAGCGCTTTCGGCCTCCACGGCGGCTCTTGCCGCGGAGATGATGAAGGAAGCCAAAGCGGCCGGCGCCGTCACTTCCTTCGATCTGAACTTCCGCGAGAAGCTCTGGAAAATCTCCGGCGGCATCGACCACGCGGTCGAAACGCTCGGAAAAATCGTGGAGCATGTCGACGTCCTGGTCGGCAATGAGGAAGATTTGCAGAAAGGGCTCGGCATTCCCGGTCCGGAGATCGCAGCCAGGTCGAAACTCGATCCCAGCGCCTTCTTCGACATGATCGACAAGGTGCGCAAGAAGCTGCCGAATGCGAAGATTGTCGCCACCACACTGCGCGAGGTGCACTCGACCAACCGTCATAGCTGGAGCGCTGTGGCCTGGATCGACGGCAAGAACTACACCGCCCCGACCGCCGAGCTGGATGTAGTGGACCGCGTAGGCGGCGGCGACGGCTTTGCCGCCGGCTTCATTTACGGTCTGCTTACCGGAGCGGAGCCCGAAGCGGCGCTGAAACTCGGCTGGGCGCATGGCGCGCTGCTCACCACCTTCCCGGGCGACACCACGATGGCCACCGTCGAGCAGGTTCGCGCCTTTGCCGAGGGCGGCTCGGCGCGCATCCAGCGATAGCGAAACAGCGGCCCGTAATGAATCATCGTTCCTTGCCCAGGCATCCAATGCCTGGCGCAGATGATCCGTCACGGGCCACTGTACACTGTCTGTTGGAGGCGCCACCTGCATGGCAAAGCTGACTCTGGTCTTCGCAATCCTTCTGGCGGCCCTGGGGCTTGCCGGTTATTTCTACACCGGATCGCAGCATCCCACGGCTCTGATTCCGCTGTGGTGGGGCGTGGCGCTCGGCATCTGCGGCTTTCTGGCCATCAGCCCGAGCCCGCGCCGCCGCTCGATCTTCATGCATCTTGCCGTGACGCTGGGCGCTCTCGGCTTCATCGGCGCTCTGGTCGAGGCTATCCGCGGTTACGGCGCCGCCCGCGCGGCCGGCCTTGAGCCCGACCATATCGCGCTGGCGGCAAAGCTTATCATGGCCGGCCTGCTGCTCATCTACGTGAACTTCTGCGTACGGTCCTTTATCGCGGCGCGGCGAGCCAGAGAGCGGTAGCCCATGGGCACAATGCGCGGCGGCGGACTGGGGATAGGCATGCGCGCCGAGCGCACGCCCCATGCGCGCAGCGCGCGCGCCGGGCAAACAGAGCTGCCGAAAAAAAAGCCCGACCTCAAGAAGATCGGCCCCGAGGTCTGGGCTCTGGTCAAGCCGCGCA
>DATGLJ010000260.1:0-13081 GCA_035294185.1 Occallatibacter sp.
CGAAAAGCTCCGCCTCGCCTTTGACGATTTCGAATATTGGATTGAGAAATTCTCCCGCTACCCGATGGTGCAGCTTATCGACCTGGACGCGGCCATGCGCCAGGGCGATAACGCGGCGCTCGTCGAGCGGATTTCGAAGCGGCTGCCGGTGCAGGTGGGCGGCGGCATTCACTCCAGGGAACGCGCGCGCCAGGTGCTGGACTGCGGCGCGCGCCGCGTCATTGTCGGGTCGGCGCTGTTTGCCGCCGATGGCTCCGTGAATGCCGAATTTGCCGCGGCGCTGGCCGGAGAAGTCGGCGTCGAGCAGGTAGTGGCCGGAGTCGATACCAGGAACGGCCGCATCGCCGTGAAAGGCTGGAAGGCTCTGGTCGAGACGACGCCCGACGACGCCATTCCGCAGCTTGAGAAGTACGTCTCGGCATTCCTCTACACGCATGTGGACGGCGAGGGCCTGATGCAGGGCTTTCCGATGGATGTAGCCGCGCGGCTGCGCAGGCTCACCTGCCGCCAGCTGATCGTTGCCGGCGGCATACGCAGCCAGCAGGAGATTGACGATCTCGACCGAATGCGCGTGGACGCGGTTGCGGGCATGGCTGTTTACACCAACCTGCTTGCCGTATAGGCTTGCTCATCCGCGCTCTGCCGTCGCGCCGCACCATCGCTGAAGTAAGATACAGGGGAAACCATAATCCAATGCTGCGCGTTGCCTATCCAGACACGATTGCGAAAGAACTCCTGCGCGACTTTCCTGCCGGAGTTGAACTGATCCCGGTGTCCAGCCGCATGGAACACGACGTGGAGGCGGAAGTCTGGATCCCCGATCCATACGCCACGCGCGCAATGAAGACGTGGCCCCGCCTGCGCGGCGTGCGGCTTGTGCTGTCGCTGCTGGCGGGCACGGAGTGGATTGCGGCGACTGTAGGTCCGCGCGTCACGATTTGTAATGCGCAGGGCGCGCACAATATCTCTACGGCCGAGTGGACCATCGCGGCCATTCTTGCCGCGCTGAAACAGTTCCCGCTCTTTCTCGACATTCAACGCTCCGGCGACTGGCGCCGGCGCAATGAGGCCAGCGATGCCTACGCGGCAATTTCCGGCGACGCGCACCCGCATCATCCGCCGGTGATGCTCGAAGAGCTGACCGGCAAGACCGTTCTGCTGGTGGGCTACGGCGCAATCGGCAAGGAAATCGAACGGATGCTCGCTCCGTTCCGCGTGGAGATGCTGCGCGTGGCGCGCACGCGGCGGCCCGAGCCGGAAGTTCACGCAGTCGACGAACTCAATGGGCTTATTCCGCGCGCTGAAATCATCGTGCTGATTGTTCCCTACACGCAGCAGACGCGCCGGTTGATCGATCATGAGCAATTTGCTCTCATGCGCCAGGGCGCGCTTCTGGTCAATGCAGCTCGCGGCGCAGTGGTGCACACGGAGGCGCTGGTCGAGGCGCTGCAGTCGGGCCGCATTCGCGCCGCTCTCGATGTGACGGATCCGGAGCCGCTTCCCGAAGGGCATCCGCTTTGGAGCTGTCCGAACGTAATCGTCACGCCGCATGTGGCGGCTTCGAGTCCGCAGTTTGCGCGCCGGGCGCTGCAGGTTGCCGCAGCCGAGCTGCGCCGCTACATGAGCGGCGAACCGCTGCAGAACGTAGTTCAGACGGCCATCTGAGGCGTTTGCGCCCTTCGCCAGTCGCGCAGGCCGAGCGCCGCAAGCAGCACCAGTCCGGCGTAAAGCAGCGCAGTGGCTTGCA
Organism: Occallatibacter sp.; assembly: GCA_035294185.1. Classification (GTDB taxonomy): domain Bacteria; phylum Acidobacteriota; class Terriglobia; order Terriglobales; family Acidobacteriaceae; genus Telmatobacter. The sequence continues at coordinate 1,748 of DATGLJ010000260.1, forward strand.
GATCCTTGTACAGATATTCGCCGATGTAAATTAGATCGATGACGATCCACAGCCACCAGTTTGCAAGGTGTTTGCGCGCCTGCCACCAGCTTGCGACCAGGCTGTAGCTGGCGAGCGTTGCGTCAAGATACGGCAACGCAGCGCCCACGCGCACCATCAGCGCGCCAAGCAGCACAGCGCCAATAGCGCCGGCAATCATGCCGCCAGTCCATCCGCGCAGGCCAAGCGGCGCAATGCGCACCGTGCCCTCTTCCAGCACGCCGCGCCACCAGTGCCACCAGCCGTAGAACGTGAATGCGACAAAGAAAATCTGGAGCAGAGCGTCGGAATAGAGCCGCGATTGGTAGAAGACAATGAGGTAAAGAACGTCGGCCAGCAAGCTGACGGGCCAGCAGATGAGCAGGCGTCTGGTCGCGAGCCAGATGCCCAGCACAGTTGTTATCATGCCGGCAAGCTCCAGCCCGTGAGCGCCGAGGTAAGCCCAGATCGCCGGCATCATGCGCGCGCCGCCCTCTCTATGGAAAATGCGCGGCGATCTGCCCGCCGGCGCAGAAAGTCGAGGAGCCGCCGGCCAGCCGCACTATGAAACCAGCGCGAATGACCGACAAGCCAGCCGCTGTACGCCATGCGCGCGCTTTCCTCGGAGTGCAGCACGCCGAGAAAATATTCGGCCTCAGAGAGCGCGAACTCTGCATGGCAAAGCGCCAGCATCGGGGCCAGCGCCGCAGCCTCGTCCGCGTTGAGCGCGCGCACCTGCTCGTAGCCGGCGAGCAGCGCTTCGAGATGCTCGGAATGCACAGGCACGCGATCCGGCTCCGCGGGGTCTTCCACCAGCGACAGCCACTCGATGATATTTCGCTCAATGGCATGTGCAAGATCGTGTACGGCGTTTGTCCGGTCTGCCAATCCAAAGTCGATCACCGCCGTTGCCCGTGCGTTTGGAGAGGTATCGCTCCACAAAAGATTCGAAGCGTGCAGGTCGTTGTGCGTCCACAGCGGGCGAAGCTCAGGCAGACGCGGACAAAGCTCGGCGTGGAACGGCGCAAGCAGCTCGAGCGCCTGCTGCGCTGATTCGCGCACCGCCGCATGACCGGCCAGCTCCGGCCGCGCGGCAAGATAGAGCCGCATCGCTTCGTCCGCATCCGGATCGGCAAAGATGGTGAAGCTGGCCACCAGTGGCTGTGCCTTTCGGCGCGGAGCGTCGAAGCCCTCCGCTGCGCAATGCAGGCGCGCCAGCGCCTCGCCTGCAGCCCGAGCGTGTGCCGCGCTGCGAAACGGCGTCCACGATTGCGCTTCTCCGTAAAGATCGATCCCGGAAGCCGGCTCATGGACCTCATAGGTCCATGAGCCGCGCTCGATTGCGCTCTGGCCGCCGGCATTCCTGAGCACGCGAGGCACAGACGCACGGTTCTCTGCGAGATGCTCCATAAAGCGGTGCTCTTCGAGCAGTCCTTCCGCATCGCGCACCGCGCGTGCATGCCGCTTTACAAATACGCGCCCGCGCTCGGTTCGCACGACGGCCGCCGCCGAGAGCGGCCGCGGGCTGGCGAAGAGAATCTCCCGCGGCGCTCCGGCGGCAGGAAACTCCGCCAGCAGCGGACGCAGCTCCTCGATCGTGAGCGGCCGCCAGTCGGGCTCGACCAGTCTGCCGTTTAATCCGTGCGCTTTTACGGTTTCGCTCATTGCGATTTTTTTGTTGGCCAATGAAACTGGCTCGTTCCCGCTCATTAAAAGGTGTACCGCGCCGAGGCCCGCACCAGCGCCGGCGCTCCCAGCCAGATGAACGTGTCGCCGTAGTTGGCCCCTGTATCGGACCAGTATTTCTTGTCGGTAATGTTGTCGGCGTAGATGCGGAAGCTCATGCGCCCCTGCTCGCCGCCGGGAGTATAGCGCAGGCCCAGGCTGAAAAGGTTGTAGCCGGAGACGCTTACCGTGTCATCGCGCGTGGCTTCCTTGCGGCTGGTGTAGCTCCAGCCGGGCATCAGCGCAACGCCGCGCAGGCGCGGGACGGTGACATCGGTGAAGACCACAGTCCGGAAGCGCGGCACATTAATGACCTGCTTGTCATCGAAAGACGGTGTTCCGGTGTGACTGGAAATTGCGCTGATCGCCGCTGCCGATCCCGTCAGCCGCAGCCAGCTTGCGGCTTTGCCCTGCGCGTTCAATTCCAGGCCATCGTGGGTCTCGCGGCCCACTGACTCGAAACAGATGTCGCCGGGATTCTGAAAGACTCCCGCGGGGCAAAACGTATCTGCGGCCTGAATCACTCTTGGGTAAAAGAACGGAGCGCGCATACGGAACACGTCCGCTGCAAGCAGGATGCGCTGCCCCGGCTCGTACTTCACGCCCGTCTCAATCTGGCGCGTGTTGTAGGGCGCGAGAAACTGGCTCGAATTATCTACCCACCACGGGCCCTGCGGCCCAAGGGAGAGCTGGACGCCGTAGTTGCCGTAAAGGGTAAGGTTGCCTGCCGGGCTGAAGGTGATGGCGTACTGCGGCAGCCAGACGGGCTTATCGGTAGGCAGCATAGGCGCCGTTGGATCCGTAGCCTGCGCCGAGTAATTATGGTCGCGCAGCGCATCGTAGCGGCCGCCGGCGATCAACTGCAGGCCGCCGGGAAGCCGCATGCGATCCTGAAGAACAGCAGATGACTGATGGCTGTCTTCCCACAGACGGCGCGGGCCGGCCTGCTCGACAGGATTCTCGATTGGATACGGCGCCAGCGGCTGATAGATGTTCTCCGAGCCGATGTACGTGTAGACTGCGCCATCCTGCACGATGCCGTCGGGCGAGACGGGATCGGCGATCGAGTAATAGCCGGGCTGCCGCACGCTGCGCAGAAACAGTTCGCCGCCTGCTGTGATCACATGTGCGATCGCGCCGGTCTTCACCGAGCCTGTCGTCATGGCTTCGGCTTCCCCGTCCATGCGCAGTTCGCCCGGATCGCGGTAATCGTAGACGTCGTATGTCCCGTCGGGGGCGAAGAAATAGCTTGGGCTCTGTCCTGGCGCGGGGTTCTGCGCACATTCGGCTTCGTAACTGCAGCCGTAGGCATACATCACATTGTCCTGAATCAGCGAGTGGCTCAGGCTGGCGGCGGCGAATGCCGTCCACTTCGGCGAGAATGTCAGGTTGAGGCGTGCGCCGGTGTTGAAGGTGTCATAGGTGTCGGGCGGCGCCCAGGACTGTTCGCCCAGCATGGTCGAGCGGAAGATGCGGTTGATGTCGGGCAGCGTTGTGCCGCCGAGCAACTGGTAGCCGCTGCCGTCGCGCTCGGTTTTGTGCTGGTACTCGAAATTTCCCTCAAGCTCCGCGCGCTCGCTGATCTTCCAGTTCGCCGCGCCGGCGCCCATGGCGCGCCAGCCTGCGGTGCCATTCATGTAAGTCTCGATCCGCTCGCCGGCGAGGTTTAGCCGCGCACCAACCTGCTTGCGGCTGCCGAAGAAGCGGCCAAAATCGCCCGCGCCGAAGGCTGTGCCGTACTGATCCGTGGCGAAATCGACGGCGCGCACAGCGGCCGGCTGCTTGGTCACGTAGTCGATCAGGCCAGCGCCCGAAGAGACGCCGCTTTCCACGCCAGCCAAACCGTTGAGAAACTCGACCTGCTCTTTGTTTTCCAGCGGCACATCCTGTTCGCCGGCGATGGTCATGCCGTTGATCTCAAGGCCGGTTGCAAGATCGACGGGAAAGCCGCGAATCTGATAGTCGCCGTAGTAGCCGACGGGAACGTAATCGTCTTCGATCGAGGCGTCGTTTTTCACTACGTCGGAGAGCAGCTTCGCCTGCTGGTCGTTCAGCACATCGAGAGTGATCACGGTGGCCGAAAGCGGCGCGTCCTTCAGCGGTTCGCCGCCGAGCGTGCCGACCGTGACCTGTTCGGGAAGATAGTCGCCGTTCGTTTCGCCGTGGACCACGACGGTCGTTTTCACCGGCGAAAGGCTCTGCGCGGCCTGCTGAGCCGGCTGGGTATTCGCCGCCGGCTGGGTCTGTGCGTGCGCGGCGAGAATCGAGACGGCAAGCAGCGACGCCGCAAACGTGCGGAGCGCTGCAGAGCGGAACAGCGGAAAATTGCGGCCTGCGGACATAGACACCTTTGCTCCATTCCTGAAACAAAGGCGCTCGCGCCTGTCTTGAAGAAATTGGCCGCTCGGATGCGAAAGCTTCCCACGCCGGCATTATCCGGATCGGGTTCGAGGGTATCTTCTCAGCCCCGCCAGCGCCCAACAACGCGCGCGGAGCACCCCTGTTTCAACTCTACGATTGGAACACGTTTCGGGCGCGTTTGCAAATCCTCTTTATTGCTGCTGCTCGATTACATCGGCTTCGATATCGGCGCGCAGGGCTTCGGAGGTGAGCGCGTCGGCCTTTCGCAGGGCCGGGAAGAGGCGCGACCAGAGGCCGGCAACGGCCAGCGCGCCTAAGCCGCCGATCACCGTCGCGCGCACGGCGCCCCACCACTGCGCCGTGAGGCCGCTCTCGAATTCGCCAAGCTCGTTCGAGGCGCCGATGAAGAGCGAGTTGACGGCGCTCACGCGGCCGCGCATCTCGGGCGGCGTGGCCAGTTGCAGCACGGAGCCGCGAACGATGACGCTGACCATATCGGCGGCGCCGAGCACGACCAGCGCGCCGAGCGAGAGCCACAGATTGCGCGAGAGGCCGAAGACAATCGTCATGATTCCGAAGATGGAGACGCAGAGAAACAGGCTGCGGCCGGCGCGGCGGCGCAGCGGGAATCGGGCCAGCGCAAGCGACATGATGACCGCTCCGACGGCCGGCGCGGCGCGCAGCATTCCCAGGCCGCGCGGTCCCTGATGCAGAATATCGCGCGCGAAGATGGGCATCAGCGCCGTGGCGCCGCCGAGCAGGACGACGAACAGATCGAGCGAGAAGGAGCCGAGCAGGATGGGCGCGCGGCGCACATACTGGAAGCCGGCGAGCAGGACTCCGATCGAAAGGTCGCGATGCTCCATGCGGCCGGGACGCACGCGGAGCGTGCCGACAAGGATCAGGAACCAGATCAGCATGAGGAATGTGAAGACATAGACGATGCCTGCGCCTTCGAGCCTGGTTCCCGGGAAAAAATGAGCCAGCGGAAAGGTGAACAACAGACCGCCAAGCGCGGGGCCGGTAATGTTGGCGAGCTGGAAGATGGCGCCGCCCCAGGTGACTGCGTTTACGAAGTGCTGCTCGGGGACGAGGTGCGGGACAAGCGCGGAGCTGGCCGGCGCGGAGAATGCGCGTCCGGTTCCGATGACGAACAGCACGGCGTAGATGGCAAGCACGTTGCGCGAGCCGCTCCATGCGAGCAGAGCCAGCGCGGCGCTCGAGAAGAGCTGGAGCGAGTAGCAGGCGAGGATCACGCGGCGGCGGTCGAAGCGGTCGGCGGCGTGGCCAGCGGGCAGGAGAAATATCAGGCCGGGCAGAAAGAGCGCGAGGCCGGTGTAGCCGAGATCGATGGCGCGATGAGTAATCGAATAGACCTGCCAGGCGACGGCGATGGCCTGCGCTTCGGCCCCCAGAATGGCGGCCATGCGCGCCAATTGATAGCGCCGGAAGTCGCGCGAGGCAAATGCCTCCATGCCGCGTCGCGGCATCTGCCTGGAGCCGGAGTCCACGCTACACGCCCACGGGGAACGGCTTGGGAGCGGTTTCCTCCGGCGCGGCTCCGCTGCGCCAGCGGTCCAGGCGGCCCTGCAAAAGGCTCATCAGGCCGGTGTACCAGTAACCGAGCACAAAGAGAATGAGAAACGGCGCGGTGAAGTAGTTTTTGTTTGAAAAGGTGTACCAGATGGCGGCTGCAAAATAGCAGCCGAGAAGCAGCTCGATCCACGGGGCGAGCTTGAGGCGCTTGCGGTACTTGGCTGCCTGCGATTTTTCTCCCTTCTGCGCCACGCGGTACTTGGGCGTGCGCACGAAGGCGCTCTTGATGCCGAGCAGCGCTTCCATCACGGCCTTCGTATTGGTCACGGTGAGGCCGATGCCGACCGCCATGAGGAAAGGCAGGTAGTAAAAGGTGCGCTTCCAGGTCTTCGGATAGAGTTCGCGCTGGCTCATGACGTAGAAGACGGCGATGGAAAACGTCGATGCCGTAAACAGGGGCACGTCGATGAGCAGCATCTGGAACCAGCCCTGGTAAAAGCGGCAGATCATGGCCGGGATGAGCAGGGCCGACATGATGACCATGAGCGGATAACTCATATTGGCGGTGAGATGGTAGACCGACTCGATCTTATTGCGGCGCGAGGCGTTGGAGCGGAAGACCATGGGAAGGACCTTGATGCTGGTCTGGATGAGCCCTTTGGCCCAGCGCGCCTGCTGCGTCTTGAAGGCCGTCATCTCGATGGGCAGTTCGGAGGGGCACTCGACTTCGGGCAGATACTTGAAGCGCCAGCCCGCCATCTGCGAGCGGTAACTCAGGTCGGTATCTTCGGTCAGGGTGTCGTGCTGCCATCCGCCGCCGTCGACGATCGCCTGCCGCCGCCACATGCCGGCGGTGCCGTTGAAATTGAAGAACTCACCGGAGCGAACCCGCGAGCCATGCTCGAGGACGAAGTGGCCGTCGAGGAGGATCGCCTCGATCTGCGTGAGCAGGCTGTAGTCGCGATTGAGATACGTCCAGCGGGTCTGCACCATGCCGATTTCCGGTTCGGCGAAGTGATGGATCACCTTCATGAGCCAGTCCGGAGGCGGAACGAAGTCGGCGTCGAAGATGGCGACGAACTCGCCTTTGGCCACTTTGAGGCCGGCGTCCAGGGCTCCGGCTTTGAAGCCGTGGCGGTTGGTGCGATGAATGTAAACGATGGGATGGCCCAGAGCCGCGTAGCGGTCCACGATCGCTGCGGCCACCTGCTGCGTCTCGTCGGTCGAGTCGTCGAGCACCTGGATCTCAAGCTTTTCGCGCGGGTATTCCATGGCGCAGACGGCATCGATCAGCCGGTCGATGACAAACTGCTCGTTAAAAATAGGAAGCTGTACGGTTACGCGCGGTAGCTCGTCGAAATGCTTCGGCGGGTTCGGATCGTAGTTCTTCCGGTACTTGAAGTACTGGTAGCACATTGTGTAGCGGTGAATCCCGTAAAAGGAGAGCAGGATCATCACCGTGAAATAGGGCAGAAGCATGGAGGCGTCGAACCAGTTCCAGTGGTACAGGCCCTTGAAGGTCTGGTCGGCGTACTGCATTTTGAGGTAATGACGCAGGCCGTTCTGCGAGGCAAGAGCCGCAAGAGAGGGCAGCTGACCTAACCGGGCAGTCAACGGATTTGCGATTGCAGCGAGCATGGCGGTCGGCACGACAGTCAGGCAGGCCTCCGGCGGAGGAGATACTCAGATTTTACGCGAACAGCCGATTCTCCAGGCGCTTGCTCCTATTTGGGCAGTTCCGGCGAACAGATCCATCGGCTGCCGGACCGTGCGATCAGAGAGAACAAGGCGGCGATTTTGGCCGGTCTGCGCTCCAATCGTCCTTTCTGCCGACCACAAGCTCCGCAGATTGAAGGGGTTGACTTCAAGTTGCGCTTTATGGCCATTTGCGGGCTTTGATTCCGGATCAATTACTTGCGGCACGGAGAGATCGCTGTCGATCTGTGCCGGCGCGCAAGGACATGGGTGAAAATGAAGCTGCGTGCAGATGCAGGGCGGTTTCCCCGGTGCATTCCCGCCGCCTTGCGGAGAGAATCCGCGCAGGAAATTTTCGACGCAGGGAATTTATCCAGAGACGCGTCGCCTGGAGGCGGAGATGTCTGCCGGTTGCTTCGCCGATCTCCCGTTGCCTGCATCTATTTGCATAACGTAGTCTCACTACGGAGAACGCCCATGTCCACATCCGTTCCTCGCCCCGCGCCTTCGCCAGTCGGCCGCGCAACCGCTCCGGTTGCCGCTGCGGGCGGAAGTTTTCTGCTCGAGGACCGGCAGCCGGCGGAGGTGTTTGCGCCGGAGGATCTGAACGAGGAGCAGCGGCAGATTGCCGCAACCGCGGCGCGGTTTGCGCGCGAGGAAGTGCTGCCGGCGGCCGGGGCGATCGAGGCCAAGGAGCCGGGCGTGATGGCTGCCCTGCTGCGCAAAGGCGCGGAACTGGGGCTGATGTCGGCCGAGATTCCCGAGGAGTTCGGCGGCATGGGGCTGGACAGCATCGGCTCATCGCTGATTGCCGAGCGCCTTTCCGTGCTGGCCAGCTTCTCGACCGCATTTGGCGCGCATGCGGGAATCGCCACGCTGCCATTGGTCTGGTACGGCACCGACGAACAGAAGCGGCGCTATCTGCCGAAGCTGGCTTCGTGCGAGATGATCGGCGCCTATGCGCTGTCGGAGGCAAGTTCCGGATCGGACGCCATGAACATCCGCACGCGGGCGACGCTGTCCGGGGATGGGAAGCATTACATTCTGAATGGCGAGAAGCACTGGATTACCAACTGCGCCATTGCCGGGCTGTATACGGTCTTCGCCAAGATCGACGGCGAGAAGTTTTCGGCGTTTCTGATCGAGCGCGATACGCCCGGGCTGAGCGTGGGCGCCGAAGAGCACAAGCTGGGCATTCGCGGCTCCTCGACCTGCCCGCTGATTCTGCAGGATTGCAAGGTGCCCGTGGAAAACCTGCTGGGCGAGGCGGGCAAAGGGCACCACATCGCATTCAACGTGCTGAACATGGGCCGGCTGAAGCTGGGCGTGGCCTGCGTGGGCGGAGCGCGGGATGGACTGGCGCATATGATCCGTTATGCCAAGGAGCGCCACGCATTCGGCCGTCCGATCGCCGAACTGGGGCTGATCCGGCGCAAGATCTCAGCAAGCGCTGCGCGGCTTTACGCGGCCGAATCGATGACCTACCGCACGCTGGGAATGATCGACGCAAGCCTGGCGGAACTCGATGGAAAACCGCACACCCCTCGCGAAACACAGCAGCGGATCGAGGAGTACGCGGTGGAGTGCTCGATTCTGAAGGTATACAACTCCGAGATGATATCGCTGGTGGCTGACGAGCTGGTGGCCACGATGGGCGGTTATGGGTATGTGGAGGAGTATCCGGCCGAACGCATGTATCGCGATGCGCGCATTAACCGGATCTTCGAAGGAACCAATGAGATCAACCGGCTGATTATTGCCGGGTGGCTGATGAAGCGCGCAATGGCGGGCAAGCTGCCGCTGCTGGCGGCGATCAAGCGGGTGATGGACGAGGCGACGCAGCCGCCTGCCTTCGATGGCGACGGAAGCGGCGCGGCGCCGCTGGCGCGCGAGGCGGCGATGCTGGCGGCGGTGCGCCGGATGACGCTGTTTGCGGCGGGCGCGGCCAGCCAGCGGTTCATGACGGCGCTCGAAAATCAGCAGGAGACAATGGCGGACCTTGCGGATATGATCGCCCAGGCGTTTGCCCTCGAATCGGCCCTGCTGCGCGCCCGCAAGCTGGCCGGGCGCAGCTCGGCCGCTGCGGCCGAGGCGATGACCGGGCTGCTGGCCGATGAGGCCATGACCGTGGCCGAGCAATGCGCGCGGCGCGTGCTCGGCGCGGCGGCCGAAGGCGACATGCTGCGCACCCAGCTTGCGATTCTGCGGCGGCTGTCGCGGTTTACGCCGGCCAATACGACGGCGCTGAGCCAGGCCGTGGCGCGGCATTGCATCGAGGCGGAGCGATATCCGCTGGGGTAGAATGCGCTGGTCTGCGGGTGAACGGCCGGCTGTATTTGCGGGCCGCTCAGAAGACCGCTCAGAAGACATTGACAGCGGCGTCCTGCGCCCCTGATACTGCTTTCATGCCGAATATGCCGGAACGCGAAATCGGGGCCATGGCCATGCGCATGCCATGGGGACCTGCCCGTGTGTCCGGGAAGCGGCGCTTGCGTTAGGCGCAACCGATTCCGGATTTTCAGCGGCCCGGTCCCGATGAGGATTCGGGCCGTTTTGCATTGCGCGCCGCACGCTGTCCTTTCTGCGCCGGTCCGCACGCAGCCATCCGGGACCGGAAACAGGAGCCGCGTCAGCCGGTTGCGGCAAAGTAAACTGAATACTTAGCTCACCCGCCCGCGATCGCGTCAACAGGCGCTGAGGCGGGCGATTGTCGAGAGGCCGAGCCCTTGGAATTCAAGACCGAACCGACGAACGCGACCGCCAGCGGCAGTTCGCCCGGCCAGAAGCCGGTAGCGCCCACCTATGAGGGCGATTTTGTGCTCGACGAGGACCTGGCGCTGGAGTGCGGCCGCACGTTGGCGTCTCCTACGCTGCATTACGCGGTCTACGGCAAGTTGAATGCAGCGCGGGACAATGCCGTTCTCGTCTGCCATGCTCTTTCCGGCTCGGCACTGGTTGGCTCCTGGTGGCCCGAGGTCTTTGCCCCCGGCGCTGTTCTTTCTCTCGAACACGATTTCGTCATCTGCATCAATATCCTGGGCTCCTGCTACGGCTCCACGGGGCCCGGTTCCGTCAATCCCGCCACGGGCGAGCCCTACGGGCCCGACTTTCCGCTGATTTCAATTCGAGACAATGTGCGCGCCCAGGCAAAGCTGCTGGATTCGCTGGGCGTGCGCCGGCTGCGGCTGGTGATGGGCGGCTCGATCGGCGGCATGCAGGCGCTGGAGTGGGCAATTCAATTTCCGGAGCGCGTGGAGAGGGGACTGATCATCGGCGTTGCGCCGCTGGGCGCAATGGGGCTTGCGCTGAACCACCTGCAGCGCCAGGCCATCCAGCACGATCCCGAGTGGGAGGGCGGCCGTTATCTGCCGCAGAAGCCGCCGCGCCGCGGGCTTTCGCTGGCCCGGCAGATCGCCATGCTCAGCTACAAGTCGGCGCCGCTGCTCGAGGAGCGGTATGGGCGCAATCCCGATCGCAGCGGCGAGGACCCATGGGCCGCGGACGGGCACGGAAGCGGGCTCATTGGCGGACGATTCGATATCGCCGGCTATCTCGACGAGCAGGGCAGGCGCTTTATCGAGCGCTTCGAAGCGAATGCTTATCTTGCCATCCTGCGCACCATGGATACGTGGGACCCGCTGCGCGGCTACAGGTCGCCGGCCGAGGCCTTCGGCCGCATCCGCGCGCGGCTCACTTTCATCGGCATCAGCACGGACTGGCTCTTTCCGGAGGCCGACGTACGGCGCTTTGCCGAGACCATTCGCGCCGCCGGCGCGCATTGCGAGTACCGCGAGATGACCAGCGACCACGGACACGATGCTTTCCTGGCCGAGCAGGCCGAGCTGGTGCGGCTGCTGCAGTAGCGCCGCGGCTGGCTGCCCGATCTGCGGAACGGCATTCGCGCCCGCGATTGTCTTCATTGTTTTCGCGCAGCGTCGCGATCGATTGATCGTACGGCGTTGCCGGCTCTCTGCCTTTGCCGCGCCGCATCTGCGCAGG
>DATGLJ010000261.1:0-12280 GCA_035294185.1 Occallatibacter sp.
GGTAAGCAGTTGCGCGAGGCGGCGCGCGTCTTCATAGTAGCGGGCCATTTCGACGGCTGCTACGGCGCGCTTGCGCTGGAGCTCGGTCGCCTGGCCTTCGGCGATCTCGTGCGCCCTGGCGGGCTGCTCTTCGCGCGGCGCGGGACGGGCCGAACCGGTATTTTCGAGCAGCTCGAGTGCGTGGTCGGCTTCATCGCGGCCGCGGAAACGCGCCGAGCCGAAGAAGACGACTGTATCCTGGATCTGCTCGCGGCGAAAGCGCGCCAGCGGCTCGAGATACTCCGAAACAATGCGGATCGTCCGGCCGTCGGAGCTGTTGAGGAACGCCGGGTTCTCGTAGGCCAGGGGCGCGATGGGCAAGGGCGGCGGAGCGCCATTGCCGGGCAGAGTCGCCGCCGCGTCAGAGGACGCTGCTGGCGGGTTTGCAACCGCCGGCCGTTCCGGCACAGGGCCGGTTTCCGCCGCTTTTGCTTCGGCCGTTGCTGCTGCCGCCGGTTGCATCTTTCCGTTTGCCGGCTCCACTGCGCCCTGCCGATGCTGCGCATCCGCCTTATTATCGGCGGAGGATCTCTTCTGCTTGCCACCCTTCATAGGTCACCTGCCGGGCCGGCGGAGAGCGTCGCGAAACGCAATCCAAAGGTTCAAAAGCCCCAGTCCGGAGACAATGCCCCGCACCGCGCCGCTGGCGGCATAGATCGAAAGCGTGGGAAACTGCGTGAAGACTGGGTTCTGATCCCAGAAAGCATGCGACCAGGGCGCGTAACAGACGGCAAGGCCAATATACATGCGCAGCATGACGCGCAAAAACAGCTCAAGCCGCACGAGCCAGCGGGGGATGCGGTGAAGCGGAAGCGCGGGCTCAACCGCCGGCGGAGAGACTTCGGGTTCCGGCGGCTCCGGCGCTGCGGCGAGCGAGGACGAGATCGATTCCGGCTGAAACATTCCTGTTGTGCTGCCCGCCGTTGCCTCCATCGGCGCTGCCGTACTGGCGCGCGGCACGACCGATGAGATTGCCGGCCCGCTGGGGGACGCCATACAGCAACGGTAACACAGCAAACGCTTCGTGGATGGCAATCGGGAGAGCGGCTTAAGCCGCTGCCGGGTTCATAATCCGGTCCCTCAAAATTGGCCAGCGATGGACTGCGCCCGCTCCGGCCTGGCGGAATTATCAGAAAACAAAATAGTTAAACTGGAAACGACGCAGGGAGTGAGGGTTTTGATTCTGGTGGCGGAGGACGGGATCGAACCGTCGACCTTGGGGTTATGAATCCCACGCTCTAACCATCTGAGCTACTCCGCCTGGAAGACGCGCAAACCTGCGCCGGGCGCACAGACCGTAGGGGCAGCAAGCGCCAGAACCGCGCAGAATGCCCTACGCCATGATACGGGCCGTGCAGAGCGCCGGTCAAACCGCAAACGGCACAGGCTTCAATACTTTGACTTGATCGCGTACGTAAGGCCCATCGTGAACTGAAACGAGTTGCGCTTGGTCGGCGGAACCGCAACGGGCGGATCGTTCAGGTAGCTGTTGAGCGTGCCCATGGAGAAGCTGAAATTCTTATATGCAGGAAAGGCCAGCGTGTTGGTCTCGTTGGCGGAGTAGGCGCGCGGCACGTTCCAGGAGGGGATGTAAGCCGCCGTCTGCGTAAAGGAAATGTACTTCCATTTGCCCGTATAGCTCAAAGAGAATGTGGAGCCGGCGAGGTGCTGGGTGGCGGCGGCCGGCAACGGCGGAATGGCAAGGAACTGTTGGCTCGCATACTGAATCGTTCCGTTCAGGTCCAGCTCCTGCGAGGGCGTTTTGAAGCCCATAAAGCCAATTCCGCCTCCGAAGATCGACTGCAGCGCCAGCCCCAGGCTGAAGTTGTGGTCGAAGGCCGCCTGTCCCAGCGCGAAGAATCGCGGCGAGAAGTACTCATCGCGCTCGGCGTCGGCGTGGTAAATGGAGGTCTTCAAGGTAGCAACGCCGGGCTCGGCAATCGTGCCATAAGAACCGCTGAAGTTGGCCGAAGTGCGGTTACGGCGATCGAGCCAGGATACGGTGGGCACAGTGCGCACCATGCCAATGGACCCGGAGACCGTGTGCTGGGCCTGCGTGGCCTCCACGATCGTCACTCCCGCCGTCGCCGCGCCATTCCATCCGGTCAGAAAGTTCGGGTGATGATAGATCTGCTTGTCGAGCGTGTCCTGATCCACGATATAAGAGGTGTTGGCCTCGGGAATCGATGCAAGAGTCGACGCAGGCGCGGCGCCATGCTGCGCGCGTATGATCACGGACTGGTTCTCAACGTCGATCGTGCCTAGAGGGATCCTGCCCGCATCCTTTCTGCCGCGCACCCGCACGGACTTGTTGAAAACTCCGAAGACTTCTCCGGTATGCAGCTCCTTTACGTTGCTCCATTTCACAGACACGTCGCCCAGGTCGGCGGTGTGGAACTTCACCGTACCGTCGACCACGTTAACCAGCTTGCCGTGCAGCGTATCGCCGTCGGCAAGCACCAGCACATCGGGAGCGGCGTTGGCAGCCGGTTTCGTCGGCGCTTTGTCCGCTGGTTTATCCTGCCCTGCGCAGGCCAGCGACATGCAAAACGCCAAAGCCGGAAGAACGCGAAGAGTACGGCGCAGGCTGCAGAACAGACCGCCGGATCGGAAGGAACTCATAGCGAGGGAAACCTTTCGCGAGGGGGATGGAATGGCAATTGTTTCGATGCTGCTGCACGGGCGGCGCGTTGCAACCGGCCGGAGACTGCGGCGCGCATGCCGGGACCGGATCGCAGCAGCCGCTCATGGCAGCCCTACTCATCCGGTTTCCATGCATAGGCTCCGGGCTGCGGCAGGCCGATGTGAGCCAGCACGCGAAACGCAAACTGCCGCGCCATCTCTACGGAATCGGCAGGACGGCTGTAGAAAGCCGGGATGCACGGGAAGATCGTCGCGCCGGCTTCGGCGGCCAGCGTCATATTGCGCAGATGGATGCGATTGAACGGCGTCTCGCGCAGGCAGAGAATCAGCGGCCGGCGCTCCTTGAGCGTGACATCAGCAGCGCGGGCAATCAGCGAGTCGGCCAGACCAAGCGCGATCCTGGCCAGCGTGCCCATCGAGCAAGGCAGGATGATCATGCCGTCCGAAGGATGGCTGCCGCTGGCAATCGCCGCGCCGATATCGGCATCGGCGTGCTGCACGATCTTGGTTGGCGCCGCGCCGAGCAGCTTTTCGAGCAGGTTGTTGCGGCCCGAAACCCCAAGTTCCTCGGCAATCACGCGCAGCGCATTCTCGCTGGCGGCAAAATGCACGCGGGAAACCCGGGCGTCAGCTTCGAGCGCGCGCAGCGCCTCCTGCGCAAGCATCGCGCCGGAGGCTCCGGTAATGGCGAGGGTGAGATTCATGCCAAATCTTCCTGCTCGCAGCGGAGAAACTCCTCTACTGCCGGGCGTCGCAGCTCCCGCTATCCGGGACCTGGGACAGTAACCCAATTGATTGATGCGCCGAACTACTCCCCTAATACCCGCCTGAAGATCGCATCCACATTGCCCAGCTGCCGCGTGTAGTCGAACGTCTTTTCCAGCTTCTCGGCCGAGAGCAAGACCGAAATCTTCGGATCCCGCGCCACTTCCTCGCGGAAATTCAGATCCTCTTTCCATGCGCGCATGGCATGCGACTGCACCAGCCGGTACGCATCCTCGCGCATCATCCCGGCTTCAGCCAGATCGAGCAGCAACTGCCCACTGAAGATCAGCCCGCCGGTCGATTCAAGGTTCTTCTTCATCCGCTCGGGATAAACCAGCAGACGATCAATCAGGTCGGTCGCCTTCGCCAGCAGATAATCGACCAGAATCGTCGAGTCGGGAAAGATGACGCGCTCGACAGACGAATGAGAGATGTCGCGCTCGTGCCACAGTGCGACGTTTTCAAACGCCGCCTGCGCATTGCCGCGCAGCACGCGCGCCAGCCCGCTGATCTGCTCCGAAGTAATCGGGTTCTTCTTGTGCGGCATCGCCGAGGAGCCCTTCTGCTTCTCGCTGAAGTACTCCTGCGCCTCGCGCACCTCGGTGCGCTGCAGGTGGCGGACCTCGACGGCGATTTTATCCAGCGTCGAGCCGATCAGCGCCAGCACCGAAATATACGCCGCATGCCGGTCGCGTTGAATCACCTGCGTAGCCACCGGAGCAGGTTTAAGCCCGAGCCGCGCGCAGACTTTTTCTTCCTGTTCCGGACGAAGGTGACCGAATGTGCCGACAGCGCCCGACAGCTTGCCTACGCGCATGTCCTCGGCCGCGGCATCGAAGCGGCCCAAATTGCGCTCCATCTCCGCAAACCAGTTGAGCAGCTTGAGGCCAAAGGTTGTCGGCTCTGCGTGGATGCCGTGCGTGCGGCCGATGGTCGGCGTGTGTTTGAACTCGAGCGCGCGGCGCTTGAGCACGGCGAGAAAGTCTTCGATTCCCTTCCGGATCAGCGCCGATGCTTCTTTCACCTGCAGCGCCTGCGCGGTATCCACAATGTCATTCGAGGTAAGCCCGTAGTGCAGCCAGCGCGACTCGGCATCGAGTCCCTGCGCCTTCAGGCTCTCGGCTACGGCCGTCGTAAAAGCAATCACGTCGTGCCGCACCTCGGCCTCAATCTCGGCCACGCGCTCAGCCGAAACGCTGGCCCTGGTTGCAATAGCCTCGGCCGCAGCCGCGGGAATCACGCCATCCTCGGCCAGCACAGCGCTTGCAGCCGCTTCCACCTTCAGCCAGCAGCGGTACTTGTTCTCTTCGGTCCAGATAGCGCCCATCGCGGGCCGTGTATAGCGATCGATCAAAATTCGTCTCCTGGGTCACAGCTCCCGGTAAATGCCTACAAAGCAAGGAAGCTCAGCATGCACACGCAAAATACAGCGGCGCTTTTTGCAAAATCTTTGCCGCTCTATGCAGACAACCTGCAAAATGCCGCTTCATCTCTGCGGACACCCTGCAATGTTCCGCGCCGAAGCAGCCACCCATCTTCTTCTAACAGGCCAAATCGCTACTCCGATTGTACGAAAGCGATGCTTCTCAGCGGCGCGGAATGTTCAGGCGGCGATGCAGCTCGTCGTAAAGCAGCCCGCGGCCGGGCGCGTAGGGCTGGAACCATTCGCCGTCGATCACCATCTGCGGAATGGCGCGCTTGCCCACGTGACGATAGACCTCTTCGAAGGCCGCCGGATCGGCGTCCACATCGATTTCGGTATAAGAAATTCCGTAGGTCTCGAGAAACAGCTTTGCCGATCTGCAATCGCGGCACCACCCCGCCGTATACACTCTCACGTCCATACCTCGATTTTATTCCTGTAGCATCGTTCACATGACGGCAGACGGAATCAGGAGCCTGCTCAACCTGGAACCGCACCCGGTCGAAGGCGGATTCTACCGGCGCACCTACACCTCAATGGACTGCGTGCCGCTCGAGCGCGGCGTGCGCCCGCTGGGCACGGCGATTTATTACCTGCTTGAATCCGGCACATTCTCCGAGATGCATCTGCTCTCCTCCGACGAGATCTTTCACTTCTATCTCGGCGACCCGGTGGAGATGCTGCAGCTCTATCCCGACGGCGGATCGGCGGTCTTCACCCTCGGCCCCGACCTCGAGGCCGGCCAGCTTGTGCAGCTGCTGGTTCCGGCCGGCGTGTGGCAGGGCGCGAGGCTCGCGCAGGGCGGCAGCATGGCGCTGCTCGGCTGCACCGTCACGCCCGGCTTCGACTTTGCCGATTACCGCAGCGGCAGCCGCGACAAGCTGATAGAAAAGTGGCCGCAGGAGTCGGATCGGATCAAGGCGCTGACCCGGACATGACGCCGGCCTGCACTGATGCCCTGCATTCAGCCCTCCGGCGCCCGTTCCTGTCTGGCGAGTGCTCAACATTTAGAATAAGAATTGCCTCAATTTGCTCTTCGTTCGTTGTCCCGCAGATTGCCGCCGGCAAACGGACAGCGAATGGGAAGGTTCGTGCGCTCTTTTATGCATCGTTGGTCGAAGCTCTTTGTTCCCACCCTGCGCGAGGCCCCGGCAGACGCCGAAGTGGCCAGCCACAGGTTCCTGCTGCGCGCCGGCTACATCCGCCAGCTCGGCGCCGGCATTTACAACTACCTGTTCCTCGGCCAGCGCTCGCTCAACAAGATCATCGCCATCGTGCGCCAGGAGATGGATGCGATCGGCCAGGAGTTTTACCTGCCGGCTATCCTGCCCAGGGAGCCATGGGTGGAAAGCGGGCGCTGGACGGCAATGGGCGACAACATGTTCCGCCTGAAGGACCGCAAGGGCGCCGACCTGTGCCTGGGCATGACGCACGAAGAGATTATGACCACGATCGCGCGCGGCGAATTGCGCTCTTATAAACAGTTGCCGCAGATCTGGTATCAGATTCAGACCAAGTTCCGCGACGAGCCGCGGCCGAAGTCCGGCCTGCTGCGCGTGCGCCAGTTTACGATGAAGGATTCCTATTCCTTCGATCTCGACGCGGCCGGCCTGGACAAGAGCTTCGATCTGCACGACCGGGTCTACCGCACCATCTTTCGCCGCTGCGGCCTCAAATTTGTCTCGGTCGAGGCCGATTCCGGCGCGATGGGCGGCTCGCAGTCGCAGGAGTTCATGGTTTATTCCGACGCCGGCGAGGACCTGATTGCAAGCTGCCCCAGGTGCCATTACGCCGCAAACGTTGAAAAAGCCACCTCGCGCCTCGAACCGGTTACAGAAATGGACCCAACCGGCGACGGCATGCCGGAGCTGGTGCACACGCCCGGCTGCGCGGCCATCGCCGACGTGGCGGCCTTCTTCAGAATTTCGCCGGCGTCGGATATTAAGTGCGTGGCGTATATGGCGCTGAAGCCCGGCGAAACGAGTGCAAAAGGCGCAAAAGACAGCTGGCACGGGGTAGCCGCCTTCCTGCGCGGCGACCACCAGGTAAACGAGGCCAAGCTGATGGGTGCGCTGGGCGCAACCGAGCTGAGGCCCATGCAGGCTGAGGAGCTTGAGCAATATCTGCACGCGCCGGCCGGATACCTCGGCCCGGTCGGGCTTAAACCCGCCACCAGCGCCCTCGGAGACGAGCTCACCGTCGTCGTCGACCGCGCTCTCGAAGGCCGCAAAAACATGGTCTGCGGCGCCAACAAGCTCGACTACCACCTGCGCAACGTGACGCCGGCGCGCGACTTTGGCTGGACGCTCTTGGCCGACATTCGCAGCGTGAACGAGGGCGAAGCCTGCCCCAGACCCGGTTGCGCAGGCAAGCTCGTCGTCGGCAAAGCCGTCGAGATTGGCCATATCTTCAAGCTCGGATACAAGTACTCCGAGTCGATGGGCGCGCGCGTGCTCGACCCCAACGGCAAGGAAGTGACGCCGATCATGGGCAGCTACGGCATCGGCATCGAGCGCATTCTCACCGCAGCCATCGAGCAGTCGAACGACGCCAACGGCTTCTGGCTGCCGGCCTCGATTGCGCCCTTCACCGTGGTGGTGACGGTGACCAATATGGCCGACGAAACCCTGCGCAAAACCGGCGAGCAGATCGCCCGCGAGCTTGAATCCGCGGGACTTGATGTGCTGCTGGATGACAGAGACGAGCGGGCCGGCGTCAAATTCAAAGACGCCGACCTCGTGGGCATTCCCTACCGCATCAATGTCGGCAAGAAGGCCGCGGCCGGCCACGTGGAGCTGGTGACGCGCTCGACGGCCAGCAGCGTGGATGTAGCCATCTCCGGCGTGCTCGCCGCCGTTAAAGAAAAAGTGGAAGAAGAACAGCTCCTGGCCGCCAGCGTTTAACGGGCGCTGGAAAACGAATCGCCGGAGACTGGGGTTTTATATGGCAGTGAAGATCAAATTCGCGCGGCCCGCTGCAAAGCATCGCTTTCTGCGGCTGTTTCTTCTGGGCGCCGGTCTGGCGGTCGCGTTGTGCGCCATTGTTGGCATCTCGATCTTCGCCTATTACTACGTCAGCTATCAGAGCGTAGTGGACCAGCGGCTTAAGCAGCCTCTTTTTGAGGACACGGCAAAGATTTACGCCGCGCCGCGCGAGGTTCGGCCGGGGCAAAAGCTTTCGGTACAGCTGATTGCCAATGAGCTGCGCGAGGCAGGCTACACTACCGATGGCGCCGCCCAGCCCTCGCCGCTCGGCACCTACAGCCAGGGCGTGCAGGAGATTACGGTGCGCCCCGGCCCGCAGTCCTATCACGCGCCCGACCCGGCGGTCATTCACGTCAGCAATGGCGTAGTCGACTCGATCACCGACGCGCACGGCCAGCCGCTGGCCAGCTACGAGCTTGAGCCGCTGCTGATCACCGGCCTGAGCGCCGGCGCAAACCGCATTAAGCGCCGCCTCATCACCTACGACGAGATTCCGCCGGACCTCGTTCATGCGGTTGTGGCCATCGAGGATCGCCGCTTCTTCGAGCACAACGGCGTGGATTACTACCGGATTATGGGCGCCATCTGGAACGATCTCACGCCCGGGCACCGCTGGACCGAAGGCGGCTCCACGCTGACCATGCAGCTGGCGCGCGGCTTTTTCCTCTCGCCGGAGCGCCGCGTAAAACGCAAGATCATCGAGATCGCTATCACCTTTCAGCTGGAGCACCGTTTCACCAAGCAGCAAATTTTCCAGATGTACGCCAACGAGATCAATCTCGGCCAGCGCGGCAGCTTTTCGATCGATGGCTTTGGCGAAGCGGCACAGGCATATTTCGGCAAGGACGTGCGCCAGCTCGACCTGGCCGAGTGCGCCCTGCTTGCCGGCATCATACAGAGCCCTAACCGACTGAATCCTTTCCGTCATAAGGAACGCGCCATCGAACGCCGCAATCTCGTGCTCGATTCGATGGTCGAAACCGGCGCAATCACCAAAGAACAGGCCGAAAAGGCCAAGCTGGAGCCGCTGCGCCTGGCGCCCGGCAGCGTGGACGCCAGCGAAGCGCCCTACTTCGTCGACCTGGTGCACGACCGGCTCATGCAGAAGCTCGGCGACCGCGACTTCAACCGCGAGGGCCTGCGCATCTACACTTCGCTCGACCCCGACCTGCAGCGCGTGGCTACCAACGCAGTCGAATCGAGCCTGCACATGATCGACGAGCAGGTAGACAGAAAGCACGCGCGTGATCGCAAGCTGGGCAAGCCGTATATCTACCCGCAGGTGGCGCTGGTAGCGCTTAATCCTCATACGGGCCAGGTGCTGGCGCTGGTGGGCGGCCGCAGTTATGGCGCCTCGCAGCTCAACCACGCCGTCGCCGAGCGGCCCACCGGATCGACGTTCAAGCCCTTCGTCTACGCCGCGGCCTTCCAGACCGCGGTCGAAGGCACGATACTGCCCGGGCAGACGAAGCTTTTCTCCCCGCTGACCATGCTGAACGACGCGCAGACCACTTACGATGTGGGCAATCAGGAGTACACGCCGCGCAACTACAAGGACGAATATTACGGCGAGATCACGGCGCGCTATGCGCTGATGCGCTCGGACAACAACGCCACCATCAGCCTGGCCGCCATGGTCGGCTTCGACAAAGTGGCTGCGCTGGGGCGCGATGCGGGCATTGTGAATGCGCGCGGCACGCCGTCGGTCGCCATCGGCTCCTATGACGCCACGCCGCTGCAGATCGCCGGCGCTTACACGGTCTTCGCCAACGGCGGCGTGCACATGGAGCCCTGGCTGGTGGCCAGCGTACGCACTCCCACCGGGGACATCATCGAAGACTACTCGCCGGTGGCAAAGACCGTGCTCGATCCGCGCGTCGCCTTCCTGACCACCAGCATGATGGAGGCGGTCCTGCAGGGCAATGGCGGCAAGCCCTGCAAAGTTGGCGGACGGGACTTCTGCGGAACCGGCGCGGGCGTGCGCAACATGGGCTTTCTCGCGCCCGCCGCAGGCAAAACCGGAACCGATCACGACGCATGGTTCGCCGGCTTCACTTCAAATCTGATCTGCGTAGTCTGGGTGGGCAACGACGACTACACCGATATCAAGCTGGAAGGCGCGGACGTCGCCGCGCCCATATGGGCCACATTCATGAAGGCCGCAACGGCGCTGCCGCAGTACTCCGACACCAGGGACTTTACGCCGCCCGACGGCGTGCAGATCGAGAGCATCGACAAGGTGACAAACCTGCTGAGCGACAACGTCTGCCCTGATTCCTACGAGGCAGCCTTCCTCGACGGCACCGCGCCCACCGACACCTGCGACCACCAGAACGACCACCGCAACATTTTTCAGCGCTTCTTCGGTTTCGGCAAAAGCGGAAACTGAAAACGCAGCGCCAGGCTCCCGACCCGCCGCAGCGCTTTCACCCATCCACATCTGAGCCGTCCGGCATCGGCTGGCAGCGCGGACACCAGAACGTCACGCGCGCATCCTTGCCCTGAATGCGCCGGCGAATTGCCTCGCCGCAGCGGCGGCATGGCTGGCCATCGCGTCCGTAGACCCACACGCTCGCCGCCGGATCGGAGGAGTTCGTGGTGCGCCGTCCACGGCCGAGATACGTCACCATGCGATCGCCGGAATCCTCAAGCACGTTGGCGCTTACCAGCCTGCGCGAGGCGGCGATAACCGCCTGCACCTGCTCGGCCGAGAGCAAAGCAACCGGGCAGTACGGATGAATGCCGGCAACGAAGCAAATCTCCGACTTGAACTCGTTGCCCACACCGGCCATCACGCTCTGGTCAAGAAGCACGTCGGCGATCGCCTCGCCGCCGTGCGCAAGCACGCGCCGCGTAACCTCAGCCTGGTCGAATTCGCCGCGCAGCACATCGATTTCGAGCGCAGGGATGCGCCGCTGCCGCCTGAGCGACTCCGGCGTATGCATCTCCGCCACCGGCACCTTGAAGCCCACCGCAACGTAGCGGCTGTTCTCGATCACAATGCGCATGTCCAGGCGCGGTTTCATCCATCGCTCGCCGTGCCTGTAGATGTGCCAGCTTCCGTTCATCAGCATGTGCGTGGCCAGCGTAGCGCCGCCGGAAAAATGAATCAGCAGCCACTTGCCGCGCGCCTCGACGCTGTCGACCGTGCGTCCGACGATCGGCGCATCGTCATGGAAGCGCGTGAGGTTCGGATACGTGGATCGAAACACCGTGACAGGCTCGCCGCCCAGAGCCCGCCCAAGAGTGCGCGCAGTGCGAAAGATGGTATCGCCTTCAGGCATTCGTCTATTGCACCCCGCCTGCATGCGGCTGCTGCGACGGCGCCGGCAGCGGAATCCGCCGCAGGTGCATGCCCAGCGGCCCAGGATGGAAACCGGCATCCATCAGGAATCTCGCCATGAAGTGGCCGGCGACTGCCTGCCCGTTGATGGTTGTGATCAGCGCCCCGTCATGACCGTGAAGACGCATGCGCTCCTGTCCACGATTGCAAAGGAAGTGCGCCAGCCCCGAAGCAACCTGCGACCGCTCGGGCTCCTCAGCCGGCAGAAACACCAGCAGATTAGGATTGCCGCGGCGCAGCCATGCAACGAGCTGGCCGTTGCGCAGAACAACCTCGGCGTTGGCCGCGCGCGTGAGCAGGCGCGGCGCAGTCTCCGAATCCTCTTCCGCCACCGGAAGGTCGGGCCAGCGCAGCGTCGAGCCGTAGGGATTGGCCGGATCGGCAGCCGCAAGCTGCACAAACTCCGGCTTCTCCGCCGGCGGCGGCGTGCGCAACTGGCGCAGCAGATCGACTGCAGCGGGAAGCGCAAACTGCGCAGCGCCAAGGCCGGCGACAAAATATCCGCGCCGGATGCGGCCACTCTCTTCGAGAGCCTTCAGCACGTCGTACACCGCGCTGAAACCGCCGGGAACGTTTTCCGCGGCAACCATCTCGCGCAGCAAAATGCCGTAGCGGCTCAGCAATTGCAGCGCAAGCGCATGGCTGGCCTCCGTTGCCGACGGCGCGAGCATAGCGCCGGCTTCCCTGCCCGGACTGCGCACCGGCAACAACGACCACCGTCCCTGCGCATTCGGCGGCGTAGTCCGCCGCGAACGGAACGCCGCCCCCGTATGCGCACGCCGCGGCGCGCGCTCTCTCTCCGGCCGCGCGATATAGGCGCGCAGCGCATGCAGCGAATCGTTGGTCACAAGTCCGCGCCAGACAAGGCTCCACAACGCATCGATCGTCTCGCCCGGATATCCTCCGCCGGCGGCCTGGTGCAACGAATCGAAGAAGCTTGCTCCGGCCGACGCGAGCGCATTGAGAATCTTCTCTTCGCGCTCGGTCAGCGGTTCGGCAATCGGCCGCGCCTGCGCCAGCAGCGGCAGCTTGTCGGCAAGAAAAAGCGCAATGCGCCCGTCGCGCTCGCCGATCGGCTCAATA